>NZ_BMOF01000001.1 GCF_014646935.1 Calditerricola satsumensis
GTGGTAGAACACCGGCCTTCCAAGCCGGACGCGAGGGTTCGATTCCCTTCACCCGCTCCATCCGTGCGCAGGTCCAACGCGGTCTTTCGCTCCATAGGGACGAAGGACCGCGTTTTTCATTTTTTCGCGACGTTCAAGCCCGAACGCGCCCCTTTGGCGGCCACGGATTACGGGTTCTCCTCCTCTTCGAGCTGCAGGAATCGCCAGTACCGCATCACCTGGCGCCGCTTCGCGTGCGGCGCGTTGAGAAACTCGTACAGAAAGGTGGCCTCTTCATTGGGCAGCGACTCCCGCATGATGCCCCACAAGGGTTCCGGGACCCTCACGTTTTCCGTGTTGGCCCGACCGATGAAGGCGGGATGGTCGGTGCGGCCGAGCAGGTAGTCCGTCGAGACGCCGTACAGATCGGCAAAGCGGACGAGGAGATCGAGCGGAGGGGACCGGTGGCCGTTCTCGTAGCCCGAAACGGTTGACTCGGCGATGCCGAGACGCTTGCCCACTTCCTTTGCCGTCCAGCCGTGTTTTTTGCGCAAGCGGCGCAGGCGTTCCCCAATCATTTCCTCCCCCCCCCTTTCTGCCTCCATCATAGTTTGCAAAATGCAAAGGGTCAACAGGCCAAAGGGCCGGTTTGTCCGTCGTATCTTTGCAAATTGAATTGACACCATGCATGATGCGGAGTATGATGGGGACAGACAATGAAGGACGTTCCGAATTTGGAGGAGAGCGGATGAAGAGCTTGCTTCGTCAAGCGCGTGAATCGCGGGGCCTAACGGTGGAGGAGGTCGCGGCGCAGTTGGGCATCCCGCCGGGCTACTATTCGCAAATTGAACGCGGCGAGCGAAGCGTCAGCGCCGAGCGGGCCGAGCGGATCGCCAGGGTGCTGGGCGTTTCCGTTGAGTCCGTCTTTACGCCGCTGCGCTATGCCCGTCGTCTGGGGCCGTGTTCCCGTCAGGACTCCTCATACTGAAGCCGAATGCCCCATTTTCCGCTACAATGGGGAGCGGAAGGGAGGATGGGGCATGCAACTTCGACCGGCTGCAACCCTCGACGAATTGCGCGCCCAGGTTCTGGACTGCACGGCGTGCCGCCTGTGTCAGAGCCGCACGCAGGTGGTGTTTGGCGAAGGCAATCCGCACTCTCCGCTCATGATTGTCGGAGAGGGCCCAGGGGCAACCGAAGACGAGATGGGGCGCCCCTTTGTGGGCAAAGCGGGGCAGCTTTTGAACCGCATTCTCGAAGCGGCCGGGATTCGGCGCGAGGCGATCTACATTACGAACATCGTCAAGTGTCGCCCGCCCGGCAACAGGACGCCCGAATACGATGAGATGATGACGTGCATCGCCATCTTGCGCGCGCAATTCAAGCTGATTCGCCCCAAAATTCTGGTGCTCCTTGGCGCCGCGCCCACCCGCGCGATTCTGGACAAGAACGCGCGCATCACCCAGGTTCGCGGCACGTGGTGGGAGCGCAAGGGCGTGCGCATCATGCCGACGTACCATCCGGCCTACTTGCTCCGCAATCCGACCAAGAAGCGTGAAGCGTGGGAAGACTGGCAGAAGGTGCGCGACGCGTACGTCGCCCTCCTTGCGGAACAAGGGGAGCCGTCGGGTCGTAACGTGGGGTGAACGCCAAAAACCGTTTGACTCCTCGGATGGTCCGCAGTACAATAAAAGTGCGCCAATATCTGATAACGATTTTCATTATCCGCTTCGATTTCCCGGTTTCCGGATAAAGGGAAGGAGGGCGGCCCGGTGAACGTTCAGGCCTTTTTGATCATGTTTCGCGAAGCGCTGGAAGCGCTGCTCGTGGTGGGCATCTTGACAACCTATTTGAAGAAGCTGGGGCGTCCGGATTTCACCAAGTGGGTGTGGACCGGCGTGGCCGGCGCGCTGTTGTCGAGCCTGTTGGTGGCCTTCCTGTTTCAAGTTGTCCTTACCAGCTTTGCCATGATGGGCAGCGAACATTACCTGAAAATCGCCATCATGATCATCTCGGGCCTCCTGCTCACCCATATGGTGTTGTGGCTGGGCGAGCAGATGAAGGATGTGCGCGGGGAAACGGAGCGGAAGCTGGCGGCGATCCTGTCGGCTGGCAGCGCGTGGGCCATGGTGATGCACGCGTACCTGGTCGTGCTGCGCGAAGGAATCGAGACGGTGTTTTTCTTCGCCGCCATCAGCCAGGGAGACATCTCGGCCGCTCTGCAGAGCTGGGGGGCGCTGCTCGGCATTGTCTGCGCGGCGGCGGTCTGCTGGGTGGTGTTCCGCACCACGATGCGCTTTCCCCTGAAGACGTTCTTTCGGGTCACCTCGGTTTTCATGATGCTCATCGCCGCCGGCCTCTTGGCCAAAGCGGTTCGCCTGATGCAGGATTTTGGTCTGATCGGCAGCGTGATGCCGGAGGTTTTTAATCTCGTCACCATCCTGCCGGAGCACCCCGTCGACGAGATGCACTTGATCCGCGACCACGGGATTGAGCCGCTCATCAGCGCGCAGGTGGGCGTCTTCCTCGCCGGCGTTTTTGGGTACACGCACCATCCGTCCCTCGAGGTGCTCGTGACGTACCTCGGGTATTACGTGGTGGTGTTCGCCTTGCTGCGCGCGAAACGAAAGCGCAGCAAGGCGGAATCCGCAAAGTTGGCGGCCGGCGGCGTTTCCGGAGCGCACCGGCGCGCGGCGGAGGCGACAGGCAATCCGTCGGTTACGCCATAACGTCTTGGCGGATGGCGGCGGCGCCCGTCACCTTGGCAAACAGGTCGGCCGCCTCGTCGCGGGCGCGCTCGATGTCCGCATCGGGGAAACCGGGAGGAAGGTAGGCCACGTGGAGGAGGTTGTGGGTCCCCTCCGTTACCTTGGTGCGTTCGGCATCCACGATGGGGCTGCCGAAGGGCCCGACGGCATCGGCGAGGACGGGTTTCCCGGCGCAGCCGTTCTCGCGCCCGTTGAGGCCAAGGTAGCGTTCCTCGGCGCGGCCAAGGCGCAAGACCGCATCACCGACCAGGGCGTTCCGATTGTAGATGCCGCAGGGAAGGCCATACTGGATGGAGAGAAAGTTGTTGAGGTCGACGGCGGCGTTGATCCACCCGAGCGGCTTGCGCTGGAGGATGCGCCGCAGCAGGGCTTCGCCCGACGGCCGATAGCGGGCCGGGTCGATGCCCAGGGCCCGGAAGGCGTCGCGCCAGGCGCGCACGCCGGGGATGCGCTCCAGCGCGCCGGCGTCTTCGTAGGTCAGGCGCAGGTGCTCGTGGAACAGCTCGATGCGCCCGCGGAGCGCCGCCGGCGTGGGCGTTACGTGGGCCTCGTCCACCCAGGTGACCAGCAGGCGCAAGCCGGGCAAGCGGCGGTTCAGTTCGGGGTCGATCACCAACCGCAACGGGTTCACTCCTCTCATTCGGTTGGTCTTTTCTTTTTTTTATACTACAGGGCGCGGCAAACCCCAAGCGCCACGGCGCGAGCGACGGGGGCGGAAAGGGGAGGGCGGACGTGATCGTTCTGGTGGCGGCCATGGGGCGAAATCGCGTCATCGGCAAAGCGGGCGGCTTGCCCTGGCATCTGCCGGCCGATCTGGCCCATTTCCGGCGGCTGACGACGGGAAAGGTCGTGCTGATGGGCCGCAAAACCTTTGAGGCCATCGGGAGGGCGCTTCCCAACCGCGTGAACGTGATCCTCACGCGGCGGCGCGACTGGCGGCCCGAAGGGGGAACGGTCGTCCATTCCGTGGCCGAGGCCTTGGCGCGCTTCGGCGGAGAGGACCTGTATGTGATTGGGGGGGCTACGGTGTTTCGCCAGTTCCTGCCGCTGGCGGACCGCATGCACCTGACGCACATCGACGTGGAGGCAGACGGGGATGCCTGGTTTCCGCCCTTTGACGAGGCGGAGTGGGCGGTGGTCGCCAGGGAGAAGGGCCCGAAAGACGCGCAAAACCCCTATGACTACTGGTTTGTGGAGTACCGGAGGCGGCGCTGAGCCACACTAAGAGGGACACCGGGTAAGGAGGTGGGGGTGCTGAACGCCCTGGCGAAATTCGTGCTGTTCCCGCTCATTCTCCGCCTGTGGGGTCTGCGCGGTCCGTTACCGGTGGGAACATTTCTGGCCCTTGTCGGTGTGGTGGCCGACCGCCTCATTGTCCGGCGCTACGGCAACGGGCGAGGGTTGGCCATGGGCCTGCCGTTCATGTACGCGACCCTGCGCACGGCGGGCGACGGTTCGCCCCTGCGCGCGGGCGGCGCCACGCTGGTGATGGGGCTGGTGGAAGGCTTGCTCCATGCCTGGCTGATCGAGCGGCGCCGACCCCCACGGAAGGGACCGGCAGCCTGGTGGGAGCGGATCCGGGCCTTGCGCACAGGATGAGGAAGAAAGCGGGAGGTGCAGCGGGATGCGGTCCCGGTCCACGGGCGACGATGCCCGTGGTTTTTTCGTGCTGTCGCACCGATGATGGCGGGGAACAGCGCGGAAATTCAGGCGCGCGGACGGGCGCCGGTTTCCAGCGGCGGCATGTTTGCGCGCCTTGATTTTGTCTTCGGCGGCATGGGAAAATAATCGAGAGCATCACGCGGACGGAGGCGAAGGCGGTGGAGCGGCTCAGGGCGATCCTGCAGCGCATTGACGGACGCGGCTACAAGGCGTACAAGGATCTGGAAGGCACCTACCGCGGCGACGGGTTCACCTTGTTCATCGATCACGTCCAGGGTGACCCCTTCGCCCCGCCGTCGCGGATCCGCGTGCGCATTCCGCTGGCGCGTACGGGCATTGCCCGCGAAACCTTCGCCACGCCGTGGCGGAAGACGGCACTGGAGGATTTTCTGGCGCGCAGCGTGTACCGGGCCATCGGGCGCCTTTCCCAACGGCGGGGAACGGGCAAGAGCGGTCTGGTTGCCATTGACGCCCCGGGACAGGAGGTGCTCCCGCGCACGGCGGTCGTGGTGACGGAAGAGGCGGTGGAGCTGCGCCTCTCGGTGGGGCTGCCGGCTCGTGGGCGCACGGTGCTGGGGCGCGAGGCGCTGGCGATGTTTGCCGAGGACATTCCCGCCCTCGTGCGGCGTGGCGTGCTGGAGCGGGACGAGGAGGCGCTGCGCCGCCACCTGGAGCTTTCGGACCAGCAGGAAGCCATTCGCCGGTTTTTGCGCGAACACGGCTATGTGGCCTTCGTCGCCGACGGCGCCATCCTTCCGCGGGAAAGCGGCGTGAGCGACAAGCCGATGAGGGGGCCGGGAGTGATTCCCTTTGTGTCCCCGCCCTCCCTCGCCGTCGAGATTCCCGTGCCCCATCGGGACAAGCCCCTGCGCGGCATGGCCATTCCCCGCGGGGTGACGCTGATCGTCGGGGGCGGCTACCACGGCAAGAGCACGCTGCTCAAGGCCCTCGAGCGCGGGGTGTACAACCACATCCCCGGCGACGGGCGGGAGTACGTCATCACCGACGAGACGGCG
Source organism: Calditerricola satsumensis (assembly GCF_014646935.1). GTDB lineage: Bacteria > Bacillota > Bacilli > Calditerricolales > Calditerricolaceae > Calditerricola > Calditerricola satsumensis. The sequence goes on from NZ_BMOF01000001.1 coordinate 5,426, forward strand.
GTGAAGATCCGGGCTGAGGACGGGCGGAGCGTGATCGGCGTCAACCTGTCGCCGTTCATCCACAACCTGCCCTTTGGCAAGGACACGACGAACTTTTGCACCGAGGACGCCTCGGGCAGCACGTCCCAGGCCGCCAACATCCTGGAGGCCCTGGAGGCGGGCTCGCGCGTGCTCCTCATCGACGAGGACACCAGCGCGACGAACTTCATGATCCGCGACGCGCGCATGCAGGCGCTGGTGGCGAAAGAGAAGGAGCCGATCACCCCCTTTGTCGACACCGTTCGCCCGCTGTTCGAAACGTGCGGGGTGTCGACGATTTTGGTCGTCGGCGGATCGGGGGACTATTTCGACGTTGCCGACACGGTGATCCGGATGGACGCGTACACCGCCCACGACGCGACGGAGGAGGCCAAACGTATTGCCCGGGAAATGCGCACCGCCCGCCGCCCGGAAGGCGGGGAACGCTTCGGACCGCTTACGCCGCGCATCGTGCTGCCGACATCCTTCGACGCCCATCGCGGGAAGAAGGAAAAGGTGGAAGCGAAGGGGCTGCACTCGATTCTCTATGGCACGGCCACGATTGACCTGAGCGCCGTCGAGCAGCTTGTCGACACGAGTCAGACCCGCGCCATCGCCTATATCCTGCGCTGGATGGACAAAGTCGGCGCCGACGGAAAGAAGACCCTGGCCGAGCTCCTCGACGAGGTGTTTGCCCTCATCGCCGAAAAGGGGCTGGACGCCATCTCCCCGTTCTTTGGCCAGCACCCTGGCGACCTGGCCCTGCCGCGGCGCTTCGAGGTGGCCGCAGCGGTGAACCGCTTGCGCACGCTGAAGGTGAAACAGGGGATGCCTGCCCCCTGCGGCGGGGGACGATAAGGCGGGTGTGACGGCCACGCGACGAGGCGGCACCGCAAGATGCGCGCCAGTCGGTAGCGGGAAAGGAGACGGAAGGCCGATGAAAGAGGTCACCATCTACACCGACGGGGCCTGCTCCGGCAACCCCGGTCCGGGGGGCTGGGCGGCCATTCTGCTGTATAAGGGACAGCGGAAGGAGCTGTGGGGCTCGAGCGCCCACACCACCAACCAGCGCATGGAGCTGACGGCGGCCGTCGAGGCCCTGCGGGCGCTCAAGGAACCGTGCCGCGTGACGCTGTACAGCGACAGCGCCTACCTCGTCAACTGTTTTCGGCAGCGCTGGTTTGAGCGCTGGCAGCAAAACGGGTGGAAGAACAGCAAGGGCGAGCCGGTGGAGAACCGCGACCTGTGGGAGGCCCTGCTTGCGCTTACGCGGCAGCACGACGTCACCTTTGTCAAGGTGAAGGGCCATGCTGACGACCCGCTCAACAACCGCTGCGATGCGCTGGCGGTGGCGGCCATTCCGCGCAAGCGGTAAGGGGCAGGCATGGGGTTCCGGTATGCCAAACCGACCTGACGTCGAAAACGTGACGGCACAACCCCCGGCGAAGGGAGGGCGCATCATGGATTGGCAGCGGCTGAAAGCGGACGTGATCGCCTACGCCAAGGCCATCGGCATCGACAAGATCGGCTTTGCGGCAGCCGACCCCTTTGTCGAGCTGAAAGCGCGCCTGATCGAACACCGGCGCAAGGGCTACGAGTCGGGCTTTGAGGAGCCCGACCTCGACAAACGGACCGATCCGTCGCGGTCGCTGCCGGACGCCCGCTCCCTCATCGCCGTGGCCATGGCCTACCCGTCGCGGATGGACAGCCCGCCGAAGTCGGCGCCGGGGGCCTACCGCGGCATCCTGTGCCGGGCGGCGTGGGGGGAAGACTACCACGTCGTGCTCCGCGAGCGGCTGGAGCGGCTGGCCGCCTTTCTCCGTTCCCGCGTGCCCGACGCGCGGTGTGTCGTGATGGTGGACACGGGGCCCCTGGTCGACCGGGCCGTCGCCGAGCGGGCGGGACTCGGCTGGGTGGGCAAGAACACGGCCCTCATCACGCCGGAGTTCGGCTCGTGGGTGTACCTCGGCGAATTGGTGACGAACCTGCCTTTCCCGCCCGATACGCCCGTCACCGAACAGTGCGGCGACTGCACCGCCTGCCTCGACGCCTGCCCGACCGGCGCCCTGGTGGGTCCCGGCCAGCTCAACAGCCAGGCGTGCCTGGCTTACCTCACCCAAGTGAAAACGCCCATTCCCGAGCCCTTCCGCGACAAGCTGGGCAATCGGCTGTACGGCTGCGACACCTGTCAGGTGGTGTGCCCGCACAACCGCAAGAAGCACGCCGACCATCATCCTGAATTCCGCCCCGATCCGGAGGTGGCCAAGCCCCTCTTGAAGCCGCTCCTCTTCATGGGCAAGAAGGCGTTCCAACAGCGCTTCGGCCGCAGTTCGGCGGCCTGGCGGGGGAAGAAGCCCCTCCAGCGCAACGCCATCTTGGCCCTGGCCCACTTTCGCGACGCGTCGGCCATCCCGGATCTCCTCACCCTGGCGGAGCGGGACGAGTGGCCGGTGATCCGCGGCGCGGCGGCGTGGGCGCTGGGGAAGATCGGCGCGGCGGTCGATGAAAAGACGCGGGCAGGGCTGCAGGAGGCGTTGGCATCGCTTGCGGCGCGTGAGCCGGATGAGGAGGTGCGGCGCGAGCTGCGTCGCGCCCTCGATCGGCTGACGAAAGCCGCCGCTACGGTGATGGGGCGCAGCGCCAACCGTGATGCGGCGAAAAATGGCGCACCGCGGGGAACCGACTTGTTCGAGGAGCGTACGGAAAGGAGGAACCGGCCATGAGCGTCAAGGTGTCTGCCGTGCAGGGGGAAAGCCCGCTTGGCCCCATCGCCGTGCTGGCAACGGCCGAGGGGGTGTGTTGGGTCGACTTTGACAACCTTGCGGCGGCGAAGGCGGCCTTTGCCCGCTATGCCGCGCGATGGATGGGCCAACCGGTATGGACGGAGGCGCCGCATCCTGCCGCGGTCGCCACCCTCACCCAGTTGCGTGAATATTTCGATGGAAAGCGGCAGGCGTTTGACGTGCCTCTCGTGCTGCACGGGACCGCCTTTCAAAAGCGGGTGTGGCACGAGTTGATGCGCATTCCGTACGGGCATGTCGTATCCTATCAAGAGATCGCCCGGCGCCTCGGTCACCCGCGGGCGGTGCGGGCGGTCGGCCAGGCGGTGGGCCGCAACCCGCTTGCCATCCTTGTGCCCTGCCACCGCGTGGTGGGGGCCGACGGTTCCCTGGTCGGCTATGCGTCGGGACTGGAGCGCAAGCGGTGGCTCCTTGTGCGGGAAGGGGCATGGCCGCTCGACGTGTCGGCGCGGGCTTGAGAAGGGGGGCACCGTCCGGCACCGCCTCCGTGTGCGACGCGCCCGCCCTCCAGATGGGATCAGGGGTCTTCGGCGACGTATGGTTTTGGGGGGTGGTGCGGAAACTAGACGGTGGCACCCGCTGCCGAACACCATCAAGCGGAGGGATGGAGCCATGGCGCTGTTGCCGTACGAGCCGTTCCGCCAGATCGACGACTGGCGGCGCGGACTTGTCCGCCTGTTCGACGAGGGCTTTTGGAAGGAGATGTTTGCTCCCGTCGGACCGCGCGTCGACGTCTACGAGACGCCGGAGGACGTGGTGGTCCAATGCGAAATCCCCGGCCTGGTAAAACAGGACGACGTCTCCATCACGGTGGACAACAACCAGCTGACCATCGCCGGGGTGATCAAGCGCCAGACCGAAACCACCGACGACCGCAACCTGTACCGACAAGAGCGGTTTTACGGCCGCTTCAGCCGTACCCTTACCCTGCCGGCGCCGGTGCAGGAGGAAAACGTCCGCGCCACGTATAAAAACGGGATTTTGGAGATTCGCCTGCCGAAAGCCAAATCCGACCGCGGCCGGCGGATTCCGATTGAGTTTCAATAACCCTTTTGCTTTTGCGGAAGCGCCCGCAGCAAGCCGGGCGCTTTTTGTGTGTCCGCAAAAGGGACAAACCTTTTCGGGATCACGGAATATTTTGTATAATGTTATCAAACCCGTTTTATCCATTTAAGGAGGAATCCGTTGTGCGTTGGTGGGGAATGCGCGAACTGCTGGTCGATCCGATATGCTTGCGGTACGGAGGGCGTCTGGCAGCCGTGAACGCGGGGGTGTCGGCGCTCATCCTTGGGGGGTTGTGGACAGCGGTGTTGGCGTTTCCCGGCCCGCGTGTTCCTTGGATCGAGTTCGCTTTTGGCGCCGCGTTGTTTCTCGCCGCGTGGATTCTTTTCGTGCGCCGGTTGCCGCCGTTGGACCGCTCGCGGATCCGTGCCATTGGGATCTGGGGCACTGCGCCGTTTTGGGCGGTCGGGATCACCGGTTCGATTGCCGCAATCCTTTTGGCGGCGGGCGGGTTTCGCCCGGCCAGCGTTTTCGCCTACGGCGTGTTGTCCGCTTTGGCAATGGGGTTGGGTCTGGCGTGCTGGATCGTCGTTGCGGTTCTTGGGGGACGGAACGAGGCCGGTGCCGAGCCGCCCAGGTAACGCACGGGATGTTCGGGGCCCTTCGGATCAGTTTCATTCGTCCCCTTTTTCGCGGTTCAGGCGACTCTCCCCTCCGCATAGGCTGATCCCAAGGATTACGGTCAACGGATCGCTTGGAAAAGGAGAGGGCCGTGATGAAGCGGTGGACAGAAGCGTGGAACGCCTACGTGCGGGCGCGCGCGGCGGCGTGGCGCACGGGAGCGTTTGATGGGCTCGAGCCGCTGTACGCGGATCCGGCCCCGTGGCGACGCGAGCAGGAGCGGTGGGAGCGGATTGCCGCCCAGCGACGGGAGCGGGGGTTGGTGCCGGTTACCGGCGGGGAATGGCCGGTGCGGATGCGCGTGGAGCACGAAGGCGGGGAGACGGTGGCGGTGACCGCGCGGCTGTTTCGCCGGCTCGTGTGGCGGGCCGGATGGCGCGAATGGGTCGAGGAGGGCATCGAGGAGCGGACGGTGCATCTGGTCCGCGTGGGCAAGCGATGGGCCGTGGTGGGCGATGAGGTGCTCGGTGTGGAGGGACGGGGAGGGACGCGGAACCGATCGGGGCATCGCCAACCGGCGGCGGGATTCGTACTGGCGGTGGACGAGAGGGCCAGGAACACCACTCTTGCGGTGCCGGTGCGCCAGAACGCGCCCGCGTACGACCGCGAAGCGGCCGTGGCCTATGCCGAGCGATGGTGGAACGGCTACAACCCGCGCTTTCGCCGCTTTGCCGATGACTGCACCAATTTCCTCTCCCAGTGCCTTCTCGCCGGCGGCGCGCCGATGCGCGACACGGGAAACCGCGCCACCGGCTGGTGGTACCGCTGGACCGGCGCCCACCTGTGGAGCTACAGCTGGGCTGTGGCCAACAGCCTGCGCTGGTATTTGCCCATCGGCCACCGCGGCCTGCGCGGCATTCCCGTGGAGAATCCGCGGGAGCTTTTGCCGGGCGACGTCATCTGTTACGACTTCGAGGGCGACGGCCGCTGGAACCACACGACGCTTGTCGTGGCCAAGGACGGGCAGGGGATGCCCCTTGTCAACGCCCACACGACGAACAGCCGCCGTCGCTATTGGGATTACCGCGATTCCTACGCTTGGACGCCCCAATGCCGATATGCCTTCTTTCGCATTTCCGTTTGACCCGTTGGGGTGACAAAGGCGCGAGCCCCCGGAGCGGTCCATGCCGGCAGCCGGGGGCTCTTTTCGTGCCGGCGAGGCTTTCCCGCCTCACCGGCGATTTTCGGTTTCGTTCTAGGTGCCGAGGGGGGGATCCACTTCCACGTTCACCTGCTGGGGAACCACAACGGTCATGCGCAAAAAGGAAGCGCGATGGACAATTCCCTGTTTTTCCGGAGGCCTTCGGATGGTGACGTACATCGTGTCGCCAACGGTTCGGACGGAGACGATTTCCTCTGCACGCACGGGGGCGGTCGCTTCCTCCGGCAACGTCTGCGTGGTGCAGGTTCCGAAGAGGTGCAGCTCGTTCGTTTTGCCTTTTTCCAGGCGGATGGCATTGTGTTCGGGATTGAGCAGGACGATCCGGGAAACGCCAGCGGGAATGTCTTTCTGTAAGGGTGTGACGTCTCGGCTGACCTCCACCAGGGTGACGGCTTGCCGGATTTCCTCCAACAATCCCGTGGAGGCGAAAAGCAGCAGGATCGTGCCCGCGAAACCGATGATCCCCACCAGGAACAAGCTGAAGAGATCGTAGCGGATCACGGGCTGCCCGTGTTTGGAAAGAAACAGATACCCCAGGATCTCCAGCCCGAGCAGGACGAAGATGAGGGGCCACCAGAGTTGGAAGACCCGCACGATATCCTTTTCCGCAACCTGCGCAATCAGGATGAGGATGCCCACGGCCACGAACGAAAGGCCCAGGGAAAGGGTGCCGACGCGCCATCGTTCCCTCATGATGGTTCCCCCTTTTTCTGGCGAGATCCAATGAGCAACCGGATGCCGCCTCCGATCAGGAGCAAGGCGACGACCGTGATTTGGAAATGGTGTTCAAACCAATACGTCAGGTGAAGATCGGGATACCACTGCTCCAGAACAGGCAAGGCCACGCGATCAAACAGGTAAAACAGGCCGAGGGCCAGCAGGGTGATGCCGACCCATTTCTGATGGTGGGCCAGAACGTTCACGACCGGTACATCGTCCAGCACTTGCCGGCGGTATTTGCTGATTTGCTGCAGTGCGTCGAAAAAGCTGAAGAACCAAAGCAAGGGAATGAGGAACAGAAAGAGCGAGATCCGCAACGTGTCCAACAGGTAGAGGGAGCCCAAAAACGCCGCCATCAGCTGCAATCCGCGCCGCTGCTGCCCCAGGTACATGTGTCCGGCACCGGGAAACACGGCCAATAACGTGGCCACCATCCCACTTTTCCGTCCCTCTTCGCGAAACGCTTCGAGTTCCTCGAAAATGCTTTTGTCCGCCAGTGCCTCCCCGCGGCTTTTTTGGTCCAACAGCCGGACAGCGTCAAACAATCCGAACAGCCAGATCACCGGAAGCAAACACAGCAGCACAAGAAAAACCGCATTTTTCGTCACAAGGACGAGGAAAACCACCATGGTGATCAGCCCGAAAAAACTGCCGAGCAAGGTCAGGCCGCGGTTCATCAGTCCCATCTGAAGATGGCCGAGACCGGGTATCAACGACAGCAGAAGGACGGTGCTCCGCTCTTCCGCGTCGAAAGAGCCAGGCCCTTGCTGTGCGTGTCCGTGCGCCGACGGCAGGCGGGTGAGGAGCGTGATGATCATGTCCAGCAGGTTGACGGCATACAGGACGAAAGCGGCGAGAACCCCCAGGAAGAAGAATTGGCCCATGTTGGTGGCCACGGCCAGCAAAAGGCCCGCTCCCAGCACCCCGAAAAACCCGATCCCATACAGCACGGCCCGTGCCTTCCGGTTCAGATACGCGTGGCCCACGCCGGGGATAAAGGCGAGCAAAAAGGCGATGAGACCGTTTTTCTTCAAATCCGGTAACCTCCCTTTCCGTTCGTTGCGCCGTTAGTTCACGTCCTGCACGCGGGAGAATGTCTCGAGCAGCGAGACGATTTTCGCCATCAGGGTGTCGGTCAGGGAAACCCCCGTTTCCGTCGCCGTCCATTGGGCTAACTGGGCCGAACCGTCCAACAGGTCCTGAAACACGCCGGAAGCGAGCAAAAGGAGCGTGAGGGAAGCCGCAAACGCATACCGGATGAGAACGTGGTCCCAAAACCGCGATCGGCTCGGCGCAATCCGCTGCATCACGCGTTGTGTCAGTTGGTGGGGTGCAGGCAATCCGGGAAGTTCCGCTTCCCATTCTTCTACGCTGCGGATGAACTGCTCCAGACACTGTTCGCAACTATACAGGTGCCGTTCCATTTCGTCCCGCCTTGCGTCAGAAAGCTCGCCATGGACATATTCCCTCCATGCTGCAGCGGAGAAGTGCGTTACCAAAACTCTTCCTCCTTCCAATGCCGGCGTATCCACTGTTTCGCCCTGTACAAACGGGCTTCCACGCTCTTGACGGCCAGTCCCGTCTCCTCGGCGATTTCCTTGTAGGATTTCTCCTGGAAGTAGTACGCCTTGATCACATCCCGGTACGCCGCGGGGAGTTCCTCGACCCGTTTGCGGACCAGAGAGGCCTGTTCCCGCGTGGCCACGTTTTCTCCCACGGCATCCCGGACGGGCTCTCTCCCTTCCCCGAAATCGTCACGACCTTCCGCCGCGAGCTGCTCTTCCTTCCCTCGTGATCGTTTTCGCTTGTAATCCAGCGCTTTGTTTACGGCGATGCGAGCCATCCATGTTTTCAGCCCCCTGCCCTCGTAACGGGAAAGGGAGAGGAAAATTTGGACAAACGCTTCCTGCAGCACATCTTCCGCATCCTCGGGATGGCGGAGGATGGCATACACGAGTCGGTACAGTTCATCTCGGTACCGGTTGATCAACAGGGCGTACTTCTCCCGGTCGCCGTTGAGGATTGCTTGGATGAGCTGGTCCTCGCAAATGTTCTCCTCCCCCCCTCTCTCCACTAAACATAGACGATGGCATATGCTGTTTCCCCTGCATCAAGGCAGAAGGCGTACGCAAAAATTTTGTGCGGAAGGGTGACCGGGGAAAAGGAGGAGGACCGGGATTTCGGCTTTGCATCCGATGCGCGTTGCGCGCGCTATGCTATAATGGGCAGGGAAAGGCGTGACGCTCATCGTTTTCCATGGGGCGAGGGACCATGCCGTTTCACATCGTGCTTGTCGAACCGGAAATCCCGTACAACACCGGCAACATTGCCCGCACGTGTGCGGTGACCGGCGCCACGCTGCACCTCGTCAAGCCGCTCGGGTTCTCCCTCGACGACCGGTACCTCCGGCGCGCGGGGCTGGATTACTGGTCGGAAGTGGACGTGCGCGTGCACGAATCGTTGGCCGATCTGCAGGCCCAGTATCCGAACGGGCGCTTTTTCTACACCACAACCCGCACCCGGCGCTGGTATACCGATGTGCGGTACCAACCCGGCGATTTTCTGGTCTTCGGGAAAGAGACGGCCGGGCTGCCGCAGGAACTCCTGGATGCCCATCCGGAGTGGTGCATCCGCATTCCGATGCGCCCCACCTTGCGCTCCCTCAACCTGTCCAATGCGGCGGCCGTCGTCTTGTATGAGGCCCTGCGGCAGACGGGCTTTCCCGGGCTGGTGTGACGTGCGGCGTGACGGCCCCATGGCCGGGCGGCGGCTGCGAACCGTACACCGATGAGGCAAAAAGGGGGAAAAGCCATGGCACAAGCGATTCCGCGGGTACCGTTTGCCATTATCGGGGGATCGAGCACCTTTTCCATCCGCTTTCCGGAGGATCTGGGACGGGCGGATGTGGAGGTGCTGGCGGACAATCTGGTGTTTGACACGCCCTATGGGGAAAGCCCGCCCTTCAAGCACGTCTGCTACCGGGACAAGGAGTTTCTCACGTGCAAGATGCATGGCTGGCGCCCGCCCCACGTGACGCGCGCCGCCGCGTCGCAGCAGGTCTTTTGGGTGTTTCAGCAGGCGGGGGTGAAAAAGATCTTCGCCGAAGGCGGCGTTGGCTCGATCAACCATCTGCTGGAGCTGCGCGACCTGGTCATTCCCCACGACTACATCGACCAGTCCATGCGCAAGGACGTGGGCTTGGGCGGGCCCTACTTGCTCATCATGCGCCAGCCCATTTGCCCGACGCAGGCCGATGCCCTGTACGAGGCGGCCAAGGCGCGGGTGGCCCCGCTCGGCCGGCACGTGTTCAAGCGGGGCGTCTACGTCAACACCGACGGGCGCCACTTTGAAAGCCCCGCCGAGATCCAGGCCTTCCGCATGTGGGGGGCCGACATCGTCGGGCAAAGCATCTGCCCGGAGGTGTACCTGGCTCGGGAGATTGGGGCGTGCTATGCGGGGCTGTACATGGTGGTCAATTACGCCGAGGGGATCATCAAGGACTGGGAACACCGCGACCTGGCCGACATCTTCTACAACGAGGCCCACACCATCGGGCATATCCTGCTGGATGCCCTCGAGCGCATTGACGCCGAGCAGACGGGATGTTCCTGCCCCGATCTGCGCAAGCCGACGCTGCTTGTGGAGTCCAGGGAAGCGCCAGCAAAAAAGCCTTGAACGGGTTGTCCGTTCAAGGCTTTCTGCTTGTTCATCGGCCTTACAGCCCCCAGGTCTTGTCTTCGTTGTAGCCCGCCGTGAAGATCGCCCACAGGAAAAGCCCCAAGACGACAATCGGAATAAGCGTTTTCCAAAACATGCAAAACTCCTCCTTTCCGTACAGACTCCCGTGACGCGGAAGTTCCTCCCCTATTATACCATCGTGTTCCTTAGCCGGGACGCCGGAACCGCAACACGGCCCAGGTGAGTGCTCCGGCAGCCAGCAGGCCCACGACCAACCACGCGGTTGAACGGTGCAACGTATCCAGCACCGTTTGCCAGTGATGGCCCAGCCAGCGGCCGAGGGTGACAAAGGTGAAGGCCCATACAAAGGCGCCCGCGTAGGCGTAAAGGGCAAAGGCGCGAAACGGCAGCCGGGACAAGCCGGCGGTGTACCCCAGCACCTGGCGGACACCGGGCAGGTAGTAACCGATGGGAAGCACAAACTTCCCGAGCCGGGCAAACCAGCGTTCGGCCAACGCAAGCCGCTGCCGCGTCAACCCGAACTTGGCCCCGTAGCGGTCCAAGAGGGCATACCCGGCGTAGCGGCCCAGGATGTACGTCAAGGTCATGCCGGTGACGGTGCCCAAGAAAGCGGCAAAAATGGCCGGCCAATAGGCCAGATGGCCTTGGGAGACGAGGAAACCGGCAAAGGTGATCAGCGTTTCATCCGGTGTGGGAAGGGCGATCAGGCTGAGGGCGAGGATGAGAAAGAGGGCCAGGTAGCCGTAATGGCTGACCAATTCCAAAACGTTTTCCAGCATGGCCGTGCCTCGCTGTTATTAGAATGCAAACAGAAACCCATCGTCATCATAGCGAAAAGTTGGACAGAAGAAAAGTTGGTCCGACTCGGCCCCTCACATGGTCAACCCCGTCGGTGAGGATCACGCGCGCAAGGTCGGGGCGTGCCGGTGGTGCCGAAAACGTCGGTGCCGCTAGGAAGAAAAACGTATACGATTCTGTATAGGAAAACGGTTGACATCCTATACGATTACGTATACGATAAAGACATGAACGCCCAACACCCTCACCCGAACGGAAAACGCAGCAAAACCGATGCCGTGTACGAAGCCTTGCGCCAGCGCATCTTGGCGCGCGCGTATGCGCCCGGCGAGCGGCTCGTCATCGACAGGATCGCCAAGGAGTTCGGCGTCAGCCCGATTCCCGTGCGCGAGGCGATCCGCCAACTGGAGGCAGACGGCCTGATCCAGTACACGCCGAACGTCGGCGCCGTCGTGACGACGATCCGCCAGCGGGAGTACATCGAGGCCCTCACCTTGCTTGCCGTCCTGGAAGGCTACGCCACGGCGTGCGGCGTCGGGCGGTTTGCGCCGGAGGATTTTGCCCAGATGGACGCGCTCAACGCGGCGATGGAAGAGGCGCTGGAGGCCCACGAGTATGTCCGTTTCAGCCAGCTCAACCGCCAGTTTCACGCCCTGCTGTGCCGGCACTGCGACAACGAGACCCTGCTCGACCGAATTGCCCGCGAGCAGCGGCGCATCGACGCCTTCCGTCCGGTCGGGTTCCCCTTTGTGGCCGGTCGCGGCCGGCAGTCGGTGGAAGAACACCGGGCCATCGTCCGCGCTCTGGCGGAGGGGCGCGACGCCGTAACGGTGGAACACCTCGTCCGTCAGCACAAGCTGAACACCATCGAGGCCGTTCGCCGGTTGATGGAGCAGGAAGCGCAGGGGATAAGGTGAGGGCGTTTCTTTTCCTCAAATTCGTCTTAATCTTTTGTCGAAAAAGAAGAATCCGTCATCAAAAAAGGAGAAGGACCAAGGGTAAAGGAGGATGTGTCCATGGCTGCGAATGTGGAGCGCCTGCGCGGCTCCATCGTCCCGCTGGTGACGCCCTTTGACGAGCAGGGCAACATCGACGAGCCGACGCTGCGCGACCTGATTGAGTGGCAAATCGAAAGCGGAAGCCACGGCATCTCCGTTTCGGGGACGACCGGCGAGCCGGGATCGCTGTCGGTGGAGGAGCGCGAGTACCTGATTGAGGTGGCGGTGAAGGCGGCGCGCGGCCGCGTGCCGGTGGTCGTCGGGACGGGTTCCACCAACCACCAGGAGACCCTGCGCCTGACCCGTTTCGCCGAGAAGGTGGGCGCCGACGCTGCCCTCATCATCGTTCCGTACTACATGCGGCCGAACCAGGCGGGACTGTACCGCCACTTTCGCGCCGTGGCCGAGGCGGTGTCGATCCCGATCATCATCTACAACATTCCCGGCCGCACGGCGGTCAACCTGAGCGTGTCGACGATGGCCCGCCTGCGACGGGAGTGCCCGAACATCATCGGGGTAAAGGAGGCGAACAAGGACTTCGAGCACGTCAATCTCGTGCTGCGTCGCTGCGGCCGCGACTTCCTCCTCTATTCGGGCATCGAGATGCTCTGCTTCCCGATGCTGGCCATCGGCGGGGCGGGGTACATCAGCGCCACGGCCAACGTGCTGCCCAGGGAGTGCGCCGAACTGTACAACCTCGTGGCCCGCGGCGAGTGGAAGAAGGCGCAAGATTTGCATTTTTACCTCCTCGATTTGAACGAGGCGCTCTTCTGGGAGACCAACCCGGGGCCGGTGAAAGCGGCGCTGGCGATGATGGGCAAGATCAAGCCGGTGATGCGCCTGCCGATGGCCCTGCCGAGCGAGGAGACGCAGCAGCGGTTGCGCGGCGTGCTGAAGCAATACGGAATCGCGTGAAGGGGATGAGGGAGGAGAGGGGCAGCCAAACATCAAACGACGAAAGGGGCGAACGCATGAAGTGGGCGCGCTTTTTCAAGGACGGGCGCATCCACGTGGCTGAGGTGACGGCGGAGGGCTTGCGCGACGAAGCCGGCGTGCTTCACGCCGAAGAGGCGATCGACACGTTCCTGCCGCCCGTTGTTCCGGGGAAGATCATCGGCCTGGCCCTCAACTACGCCGACCACGCCGCGGAGCTGGGGCTGGCCTTTCCCGCGGAGCCGGTCCTCTTCCTCAAGCCGCCGAGCAGCCTGATCGGCCACAAGGCGCCGGTGGTCTATCCCGACGGGGCCACCTACATGCACTACGAAAACGAGCTGGCTGTCGTGATTGGCCGCACCGGGCGGAAGATCCGGCGCGCCGAGGCCTTCGACTACGTTCTGGGCTACACCATCGCCAATGACGTGACGGTGCGCGACTTCGTCAACAACTTCTACCGCCCGCCGGTGCGGGCCAAGGGGCACGACACGTTTGGACCCCTCGGACCGTACCTCGTGACGAAGGACGAGATTGACGATCCCCATGCGCTCGCCGTGCGCACGTACGTCAACGGCGAGCTGCGGCAGGAGGGCAACACCCGGGATTTCCTGTTTAAAATTGACGAAATCATCGAATTTGTCAGCTCATTCATGACCCTTGAGCCGTACGACGTCATCCTCACCGGGACGCCGAAGGGCATCTCCCCGGTCGAGCCGGGCGACGTCATGCGCCTGGAGATCGAAGGCCTTGGCGCCCTGGAAAATCCCATCGTCGACGGGCGAACGAAGGGAGGCACCGACGGATGAGCGGAAACGGACAGTCGGCAGGGAAGCTGGCCCTGCACTACATCGACGGGCAATTCTGCGAAGGCGCGGAAGGGCGGCGCTTTGCCAACCTGAATCCCTTCACCGGCGACGTGCTGAACGAGGTGGCCGAAGGGACGGCCGAAGACATCGACCGCGCGGTGCGGGCGGCGCGCCGGGCCTTTGACGAGGGGCCGTGGCGGACGATGACGGTGGAGGAGCGGCTCTCCTTCGTCGAGCGCATCGCCGACGGCATCGCGGCGCGCACCGAGGAGCTGGCGCGCCTCGAGGCCCTCGACACCGGGCTGCCGATCAGCCAGACGAAAAAGCAGGCCGCCCGCGCGGCGGACAACTTCCGCTTCTTCGCCGAGATGGTGCGCACCTCCCTGATTGGCGAGGCGTACCCCTTCCAGAACCGGTTCCTCAACTACACCGTGCGCCGTCCCGTCGGGGTGGCCGGGCTCATCACGCCGTGGAACGCGCCGCTCATGCTGGCGACGTGGAAGATCGCCCCGGCCCTGGCCTGCGGCAACACCGTGGTGCTGAAGCCGGCGGAATGGTCGCCCTTGACGGCGGTGAAGCTGGCCGAGATCATCGACGAGGCCGGGCTGCCGCCGGGGGTGTTCAACCTTGTGCACGGCTTCGGCGAGACGGCCGGCGCGGCGCTCGTGGCCCATCCGGGTGTTCAGCTTATCTCCTTCACCGGCGAGACGACGACGGGCAAGACGATCATGCAGAACGGGGCGGCAACGCTGAAACGCGTGTCCATGGAACTCGGCGGCAAATCGCCGGTGCTGCTGTTTGCCGACGCCGACGTTGAGCGCGCCCTGGACGCCACGGTGTTCGGCATCTTCTCCTTCAACGGCGAGCGCTGCACGGCGGGGTCCCGGCTTCTTGTCGAAAAGCCTTTGTATGAGGAGGTGGTGGCGCGCCTCCAGGAACGCCTGGGGCGCATCCGCCTCGGCGATCCCCTCGACCCGCGCACCGAGGTGGGGCCGCTCATCCATCCGGATCACCGCGAGCGGGTGCTCGGGTACATCCGCCTGGCGCGGGAGGAGGGGGCCGAGGTGGTCGCCGGCACCGTGCCCGACCATCTGGCCGGCGGGAACTTCGTCGCGCCGACGCTCCTGCTCGGCGTGAGGCCGGACATGCGCGTGTGGCAGGAGGAGATCTTCGGCCCCGTCCTGGCGGTGATGCCCTTTGCCGATGAGGAGGAGGCGATTCGCCTCGCCAACGGCGTGCGCTACGGGCTGGCCGCCTACGTGTGGACGAACGACCTGGCGCGGGCCCACCGCGTGTCGCAGGCCCTCGAGGCGGGGATGGTGTGGGTCAACTCCCACAACGTGCGCGACCTGCGCATTCCCTTCGGCGGGATGAAGGAAAGCGGCATCGGGCGCGAGGGCGGCCACTACAGCTTCGAATTTTACACCGAGACCCAGGTCATTCATGTGGCCATCGGGCACCATCCCATTCCCACGTTTGGAAAGGGCGAGTAAACGGAGGGGTGAGCATGGCCATTCGCACGGGCGCACAGTACATCGCGGCGATCGACCGGATGAAGGCGAACATCTGGGTCGAAGGCAAAAAAGTGGAAGGCAAGATCTCCGAACACCCGGCCTTCCGCAACGTCATCCGCACGCAGGCCAAGCTGTACGACATGCAGCACGACCCGGCCAAGCCGTACATGACGTACCGCTCGCCGAGCAGCGGCGAACCCGTAAGCGCTTCCTTCCTGGCCCCGAAGACGAAAGAGGACCTCGAACAGCGGCGTCTGTTTATCTACGAGTGGGCCAAGTACACCTGTGGCATGATGGGGCGCACGCCCGACTACCTCAACGCCGCGCTGATGGCCTTTGCCTCGGCGGCCGACTACTTCGGCCAGAAGGAGCGCCGCTTTGCCGACAACGTCCGCGCCTACTACGAGCATTGCCGCGAAAACGACCTCTGCCTGACGCACACGCTGATCCACCCGCAGGTGAATCGTTCCAAAAGCGCCGCGCAGCAGGCCGATCCGTACATCGCCGCGCGCATCGTGAAGAAAACCGCCGACGGCCTCGTCATCCGCGGCGCGCGCCTTCTCGCCACCCAGGCGGGGATCACCGACGAGATCCTCGTCTTCCCTTCGACGCTCCTGAAGTCGTCGGAAGAAGATCGGCCCTACGTCTTCGCCTTCGCCATCCCCAACGACACCCCCGGCCTGACGTTCCTGTGCCGGGAGAGCCTCGATTACGGGAAAAGCCGCTTCGACCATCCGCTCGGCTCGCGGTTTGAGGAGATGGACGCCGTCGTCGTCTTTGAAGACGTCCTCGTGCCGTGGGAGCGCGTCTTCGCCCTCGAGGACATCGAGCTGTGCAACAACGCCTACCGCGAGACGAACGCCGTGGTGCACATGACGCACCAGGTGGTCATCAAGAACGTGGCCAAGACGGAGTTTCTCCTCGGCGTGCTCACGCACATGGCGGAGACGATCGCCGTCGATCGGTATCTGCATGTTCGCGAGCGGATCGCCGAGGTGATCATCGCCCTCGAGACGCTGAAGGCCTTCCTCGTGGCCAGCGAGGCCAATGCCAAGGTGGACCGCTGGGGGAACCTGACGCCCGACTTTGCCCCCCTCAACGCGGCGCGCAACTGGTACCCGCGTCTCTACGGGCGGCTGATGGAAACCTTCCACCAGCTGGGGGCCAGCGGGCTGATCACCCTTCCCACCGAGGCCGACTTCCGGAACCCGCAGGTGCGGCCCCACCTTGACAAGTACCTGCAAGGTGCCAACGCCGATGCCTACGAGCGCGTGCAGCTGTTCCGCCTGGCGTGGGACATCTGCATGAGCGGCTTCGGCATGCGCCAGGTGCTGTACGAGCGGTTCTTCTTCGGCGATCCCGTGCGCATGGCGGAAGCGCTCTACCTCGGCTACGACAAGCAGGTGTACATCGATCAGGTGAAGGAGTTCCTGGCCCGCCTGCGCGAGGACGAGGAGGTCCGCGCATAAGAGGCGGGAGGGGCGGCAAAAGGGTACGAAGAAAAACCTGAGCCTATGTGGGGGGAAGGGAGCGAGGGCCATGGTGGACATTGTCCGCCTCCATCATGTCGAGTTGTGCGTCACCGATCTGGAGCGGGCCAAGGCGTTTTACCGCGACCTGCTTGGGCTGTTCGTGACGGAAGAGACGAAGGAGCAGGTGTTTCTTCGAGCCATCGAGGACCACAGCCACCACTGCCTCGTGCTGACGAAGGCCGACGCGCCCGGCGTGGCCCACATCGCCTACCGCGTGGCGCGGGAGGAGGACCTCGACGCGCTGGCGGAAACCTTTTCCGCTCAGGGGCTGCCCATGCGGTGGGTGGCCCCCGGCGAGGAACGCGGCCAGGGGCGGGCGTTGCGCGTACAGGACCCGGTCGGCCTGCCGCTCGAGTTTTTCTGCGTCATGGACAGGGCGGAGCGCATGCTGCAGGCGTTCCACCTCCACCGCGGGGCGCGGCCGCAGCGCATCGACCACATCCATTGCTTCGTGTCCGACCTGCCCAGGGCCTACGACTGGTACACGAAAACGCTCGGCTTCCGCTGCTCTGAGGTGACGGTAACGCCGGACGACCCGCCGAAACTGTTGGCGGCGTGGCTGTTTCGCAAGCCCAACGTCCACGACGTGGCTCTCACGCACCGCGACGGGCCGCGCTTCCACCACGTTGCCTTCTGGGTGCCCGATTCCAAGGCGATTTTAGACTTTTGCGACATCCTCGGTGCTACCGGCAACGCTTCGCGCATTGAGCGGTATCCCGGTCGCCATGGCCTTTCCAACGCCTTTTTCCTCTATCTGCGCGACCCGGACGGGATTCGCGTCGAGCTGTATACGGGCGACTACTTCACCGGCGACCCCGACTGGGAGCCGATCGTGTGGCGGAGCGACGATCCGCGGCGGGCCACGTTCTGGGGCGTTGCGTCGCCGCATAGCTGGTTTGAGGACCTCGTGCCGGTCCACCATGTTGTGACAGGCGAGCCGGTGGCCGTTCAGCCCAAGGGGGAAGAGGGGATGTGGCCATGGGCCGCTTACGCGCGCTGATGTCCATCGGTTTGTGGCCCCTCCTGCTCGCGGTTCTGGTTGCCGGGTGCGCGGCACCGGCGACGAACACGGGCGGCGGTTCCGGTGGGGAGACGGGCGGCCCGGAGCCGGCGCAGGGTTCGCCGTCCGGTCCGGCGTCGGGGTCCATTCCCGTCGGCGTGATCGTGTCGGTGACGGGGGCAGCGTCGACGCTGGGCAAGCCGGAGCGGGACACGCTTCTCATGGTGGCCGAGGAGATCAACGCCGCCGGCGGCATCGGCGGAAAGAAGCTGGAGCTCTTCGTGTACGATGACGAGTCGGATCCGACCAAGGCGGTGCTGGCGCTCAAGAAACTGCTCAATGAACACAAGGTGGTCGCCGTCATCGGCGGGACAACGAGCACCAGCAGCCTGGCGATGATTCCCGAGATCGAGCGGGCGCAAGTTCCCTTCCTTTCCCTCGCGTCGGATATGCGCATTGCCACGCCGGTGAAGAAGTGGGTTTTCAAGGTGGCGCAGGGGGACGACCTTGTCGTGCCCAAGCTGCTCGCGTACCTGCAAAAACGGGGGATCCGCAATGTGGCGTGGATGAACTCGGCCAACGATTATGGGGAGGGCGGAAAGCGCGAATTTGAGGCCCAGGCGAAGCGGTACGGGATCACGGCGGTGGGGTTTGCCACCTTCAAGGCCGACGACAAGAGCATGGTTCCGCAGCTGACCAACCTGCGGGCGAAAAGACCGGAAGCCCTCCTCGTGTACACCACTGTGCCTTCGGGTGCCAACGTGGCGCAGAACGCGCGCCAGCTCGGCTACGACATCCCCATCCTGCAGTCCAACGGCATCGCCAACAAGGCCTTCATCGAACAGGCCAAGGAAGCGGCGGAAGGGGTCGTCTTCACCGCCGGCAAGCTCCTCGTCGCCGACCAGCTCCCCGACAGCGACCCGCAAAAATCGGTGCTCCTCGCCTACCGCAAGGCTTTTGAGGCCAAGTACAACGATCCCGCCAACACCTTTGGCGGCCACGCGTGGGACGCCATTCAGATGCTCGTCGCCGCCCTCAAGGCTGGGGCGACGGAGCCGGCGGCGATTCGCGACTACCTTGAGCGGAACATCCAGCAGTTTGTCGGCGTGACCGGTGTGTTTACGTTCACGCCGGAGGACCACAACGGGCTGAGGGAAGACGCCCTGGTGCTTATCGAGATCCGCGGCGGAACGTGGAAGCTTTTAGAACCGTAACGTCGCCGCGCTTGCCCCGTAACCGGAACGCGGTGCGAATGGAGAGGACGTCTTCGGGTGCGGTGCGCCGAAAAGGGGGAGGAACGCGGTGGACTACGGCACGGTCGTGTTGCAGCTCGTCTTCTCCGGCCTTACCGTGGGGGCCATTTATGCCCTGGTGGCCGTGGGATTCGTGCTCATCTACAACGTAACCGGCGTCCTCAACTTCGCCCAAGGCGAGTTTGCCGCCGTAGGCGCCCTGACAGCGGCCTGGCTGTCGATGCGGGGACTGCCCCTGTGGGCGTGCGTGGTGCTGGCCGTGCTGGTGGCGGCCGTCGTGGCGGCGGGGGTGGAGCGGGCGGTGGTGCACCCCGCCCGTCACAGCCGGCCGATGACGGTGATCATGCTGACGATCGGGGCGGGGATCGCGTTGCGCGGCGCGGCGCTCCTCGTGTTTGGCCCTGATCCGCTGGCCATGCCCATGTTTACTGAAGGGGAGCCGATTGCCGTCGGCGGGGCGACGATCTTGTGGCAGACGGTGTGGGCCCTGGTGTTGTGCGTGCTCTTCTTCGCCGCCCTGCTCCTCTTTTTTGAGAAGACCTATATCGGGAAAGCCGTGCAGGCCAACGTGATGAACCGCTTTGCGGCGCGCCTGTACGGCATTCGTCCGACCGCGCTGTCCTTCTGGGTCTTTGTTGTCAGCGGGGCCGTCAGCGGGTTGGCCGGGGCGGTGGTGGCGCCCATCACCGGGGCCACCTACGACATGGGGCTGATGCTGGGGATGAAGGGGTTTGTCGCCGCCGTGATCGGCGGGTTAAACAACGCCGCAGCCGCCGTCGTCGGCGCCGTGTTGCTTGGCGTCGTCGAGGCGCTGGCGGCGGGACTGCTTTCGTCTGGCTACGCCGATGCGATCAGCTTTGTGCTCCTCATCGCCATGCTGCTCCTGAGGCCGATGGGCTTGTGGAGCCGGGCCGAGGGCAAGCGGGTGTGAACATCCCTGCGGGAAGGGAGGAGGGCGGATGGCCACGCGTGCGGGAAACAACCTGCGCACGGGCCTGGTTGCCGCCGGCTTCGCCGCGGCGCTGGCGCTTGTGGCGTGGGGAGCGGGTCCCTACTGGCTCAGCGTGCTCAACGTGATCGGCCTGTACACCGTGGTGGCCGTGGGACTGTCGCTCTTGATGGGGTACGCCGGCCAGGTGTCGCTGGGCCACGCCGGCTTTTACGGCATGGGCGCCTACGTGGCGGCGGTGCTGTCGGCCAAATTGGGTTGGAACGGCTGGCTGACGCTGCCGGCGGCCGTTTTGCTGACGATGGCCGTGGCCTGGGCGGTAGGGTTGCCGACGGTGCGCCTGCGCGAACACTACCTGGCCATGGCCACGCTGGGCCTGGGGGTTGTGGTTCACATCGTCATGGTGGAATGGGATGCGGTGACCGGCGGGTCGTCGGGAATCGTCGGCATTCCGCCGCTGGCCGTCGGCCCGTGGACCGTCACCGGGGAGCGGGCGTGGCTGTTCATCACGTGGGGCGCGGCGGCCCTGGCCCTGGCCATGGCCCACAGACTGGTGACGTCGCCGATCGGCCGCGCCCTGCGGGCCATCGCCGGGAGCGAGCCGGCGGCGGAGGCGCTCGGCATTCCCGCATCCCGCTACAAGCTGGCCGTCTTTGTGCTCAGCGCCGGTTTCGCCGGGCTGGCCGGGGCGCTCTATGCCTTTTACGTTACGTTTGTCAGCCCGTCGTCCTTCGGCGTGATGATGTCGATGCAGTTTGTCATGATGGTTGTCGTCGGCGGGGCGCATCGCCTGTGGGGGGCGCCGGCCGGGGCGGCGATCCTGGTGCTGCTTAGCGAAGGGGTGAAGGCGTACCTGCCGGCCCTTCTGCCCGGCGCGGGTGGGGAGGTGCAGCTCGTCTTCTACGGGCTGCTCCTGGTCGTCATCCTGCTGCTCAAGCCCGACGGCGTCCTCACCGGATGGGCTGCGTGGCGGCACAAAAGGAGCGGAGAGCATGCCCGGACTGCTTGAGGTGCACCGGTTGACGAAACGGTTTGGCGGGGTGCAGGCTGTGGCCGACGTCTCGTTTTCGGTTTTGCCTGGCACGATCTACGCCGTCATCGGACCGAACGGCGCCGGCAAGACGACGCTTTTCAACCTCGTGTCGGGGTACCTGGCCGCCGATTCCGGCGACGTGTGGTTTGACGGGCGGTCCATTCGGGGGTGGCCGGTTCACCGCATCGCCCGGGCCGGGCTGACGCGCACGTTCCAGAACCTCGAGCCGTTTCCCGGCATGACCGTCCTGGAGAACGTGATGGTCGGCTGCGACGCCCACGTCCGCTGCACCTGGCTGGATGCCCTGTTCGGCACCCGCCGGCGGCGGGCGGCCAATGCCGCCTCGCGCGCGGAGGCGCACCGGCTCCTCTCCCTCTTTTCGTTGGACCATATGGCCGACGTTCCGGTGGAGGCGCTGCCCTACGGGATGCAGCGGCTGGTGGAGATCGTGCGGGCTTTTGCCCTGCGTCCCAAGTTGCTTCTTCTCGATGAGCCGGCGGCCGGGCTGAATCCTGCCGAGCGGCAGCAGCTGGCGGCGGTGCTCCGGCAGGCGCGGTCCCGGGGCGTCACCGTGCTGCTCATCGAACACGACGTGGACCTGGTGATGACGGTGGCCGATCGCATCCTCGTCCTCGATCAGGGGCGGGTCCTTGCCGAAGGGGCGCCGGCGGAGATCCAGGCCCATCCCGCCGTGCTGGCGGCATACCTGGGCGAAGAGGTGAGCTGACATGCTCGTGGCCGTCGATCTGCACGTCTTGCGCGGTCCGGCGCCGGTGTTGCACGGGGTGTCCCTCCGCGTGGGCGAAGGGGAGATCGTCGCCGTCGTTGGGCCCAACGGGGCCGGCAAGAGCACGCTGCTGGGGGCCCTGGCCGGCTGTTTTCCCCCTGCCTCCGGCCGGATTCTGTTGCGCGGCGACGACGTGACCGGGAAGCGTCCCGAGGACCTGGTGCGCCGCGGCCTGGTGCTGGTGCCGGAGCGGCGGCAGGTGTTTTCCGGCCTCACCGTGCGCGACAACCTGCTCCTCGGGGCCTACGCGTGGTATCGTGGGCACAAGGAGGCGGCCGCGGCGCTGCTGGACGCCGTGCTGGCCGATTTTCCGCGCCTGCGCGAGCGCCTCGACCAGCTGGCCGGCAGCCTGAGCGGCGGCGAGCAGCAGATGCTGGCCATTGGCCGGGGGATCATGGCCCGCCCCAAGGTGCTCCTCCTTGATGAGCCCTCCCTCGGGCTGGCGCCGAAGGCTGTGGCGGCGCTCTTTTCCCGCTTTCGTGCGCTGTGCGCCAAGTACGGGATGGCCATGATCCTCGTCGAGCAGAACGTGCGGGCCGCCTTTCGCGTCGCCGACCGCGCCTATGTGCTGGAGCGCGGCCGGGTGGTGCGGGAGGGGGAGGTGGCCCTGCTGCGGAACGATCCGCAGGTGGTCCGCGCGTACGTCGGCCGGGGGTTTGCCGCTTTTCCGGCAGGGTAGGCCTGTCAGGACCCCGCCCGGGGCAGCAAGCGGCTGCCAGGCAGGGTATTTTTTGTCATTGACGAACCGGGCGCGGTGGAGTACGATAGATGCCAAAGCAACGTTTTAGGTATACCATATACCAAACGGATGTCGTCGAAATCTTCATGCACTTTTGGCATCCACGGGGCGGTGAGCAGGGTGGGGCTTGGCCAGCGATGGGACGCGGTGCGGGCGGGGGCACTGGCGGGCCTGGTGCTTGTGCAGCTGGCGGTCATGGCGGCGGGGATCGGAGAGGCGTCGTTGACGCCAGCGGTGGGGATCGGGATGGTGGCCTTCGCCTTGCCGTCATGCGGCTGGGCGGCTCGGGCGCTGTCCGCCCTGTTGCTGGCCGGGGGAACCCTGTTCCTGTGGCGGGCCGGCGGCTCGTGGACGGAGGCGTTCGCGGCGTTCGGCACGATGGTGCCGGTGGTCGTCCTCTTCGCCGTCATTCCGGTGCTGGCCCTGCCCGTCCAGCTGGGCGGTTACGGCCATAGCGTGGCCGCCTTGTGCCGGCGCCGGGTGCGCACGCCGGGCCAGCTGTACCGCGTCATCTCCGGCCTGTCCTATTTCCTCAGCGCCGTTCTCAACCTGGCCACCTTGCCGATGGTGGTCACCGCCGTGCGCGACGCGGTTCAGCAGTACCGCATCGCCCGGCCGAACCGGTTCCTCGCCAGCGGCGTGCTGCACGGCTTTGCACTGCCCACCCTGTGGAGCCCGGTGGCCCCCATTGTCGGCTTTGTGCTGGACCAGACCGGGGTGAGCTGGCTGCGGCTCTTCCCGCTGCTGTGCGGGCTGAGCCTGCTGGGGCTGGCGTGGGATTGGCTGCGCCATGCCGCCGGCACACGGTGGGGGCGCCGCGCTGCCGTCTACGCTTGCACGGGTGCCGATGGCGGACCCGACCGGGAGGCGGCCGCTTGCGAGACGGCAGCTGCCGAAGCAGCTGGCACGGGACGGCCGCTGTGGGAACTGGCCCTGGCGGTGGGCCTCTTTCTGGGCGCGGTGTCTGCTATGAGCCTGGCGATCGGGGGAGGCCTGACGCGCACCGTGGCGGTGCTGGTGCTGCCCGCTGCCGCCGTCTGGGTGCTGGCCATCGGGCAGGGGCGCGGTTTTTGGCGGGCGCTGCGGCAGCATGTCCAGGTGAAGCTGCCGGGCATGGCGAACCAGGCGGCGGTGTTTGTGAGCGCGGGATATTTCGCCGCGTGCCTCCAGCAGGCGGGTGTCGGCGCGGCAATTGGAGAGGTTGCCGCCCGCATCGCCGACGCCGTTGGCCCGTCGGGGGCGCTGGCGCTGGTGCTGGCGACGCCGATGGCTTTTGCCTACGCCGGCATGCATCCCATCGTCACCCTGACGCTGCTCTTGCCCGCTTTCCGCCCGGACGTGGTGGGCCTAGCACCGGAGCTGCTCGCCGCCGCGCTGTTGTGCGGGGCGATGGCCACCTTTGTCGGTGGGCCGTTTAACGCCACATTGGGGGTAATGGCGGCTCTGGTGAACGAATCGCCCTTTGCCCTGGCCCGGCGACGGTTGCCCTTTCTGGTCGGGTTCGAGGTGCTCGCGTACGCGGTGCTGCGCCTCGGGGCGTGAGGAGCGGCATCGAAAAGAATCCGTACTTTTTTCCGAAAAGTTAAAATAGAATGAGCGAAAACAGGGGGGACGGCCATGCCTGCGTATGTGCTGACCGAGATGACCTGGCCGGAGGCGAAGGAGGCGTTTCAGACGGCGGTGCTGGCCATCGTGCCCGTTGGCGCGCAGGAGCAGCATGGGCCGCATTTGAAGATGAGCTGCGACGCCGTGCTGGCGACGGAGATGGCGCGACGGCTGGCCGAGCGCCTCTATCCGCATGCCGTGGTGACGCCCACGGTGAACATGGGCGTCTCGCCGCATCACCTCAATTTTCCCGGGACGATCACGCTTCATCCGGAGACCTTGATCCGCCTCGTGGGCGACATCGTCCGCTCGCTGAATCACCACGGGTTTCGCCGGTTCCTGTTGCTCAACGCCCACGGCGGCAACCAGGCCACCCTGCAGGTGGCGGCCACGGCGCTGGCCACGGAGCTGGATGTGGCCGTCTACGTGGCCAAGACCACGGCCTCGGCCAAGGAGGCCCTCAGGGCGCACATCGCCTCGCCGCTCTATGGGCATGCCTGCGAACGGGAAGTGTCGGAAGCGCTTTATCTGGCGCCGCAGCTGGTTCATCCGGCGCGCCTGGAGGCCGGAGCCATTCGGGAGGGCACCTGGCGCCACCTGCGGCCGGGCGGGGCGCTGCAGGGGTTTTACCGCTACGAGGAGATGACCGAGAACGGGTGCCTGGGGGATGCGCGAAGGGCCAGCGCGGCCATCGGCCGGGCCCTGGTGGAGGAGGCGCTGGACAACCTGGAGGCGGCCCTGCGCGCCGTACTGGGCCTAACGGAGCGGCAAGCGCAAGCCTGAAGGGGGGTGGGAGACGGTTGGTGAAGGAAGCGGTTTCGGCGCGTCGGGGAAGGGGTTTGGCTGCGGGGATTTCAACTCGGGGAGGGGTGGGGCATGGCGTTGACGGCTGCCCACTGGCTGTATGCGGCCATTACGGCGGTCATCCTGGTCATCATGCTCTTCCGGCGGGGAATCGTTCTGCCGTCGCTTGTGGGGACGTTTCTGGTCGCCTGGGTGTACAAGGGCAGCGTTGTGGAGGGGCTGAAGGCCATCTTCAACGCCAACCTCGTGGCGGCCAAGGAATTGTTTAACATCTTCCTCATCATTGCCTTTATGGTGGCCTTGCTTCACGCGCTGCGCGACTTGGGCGCCGACAGGCACATGGTCAAGCCGGTGCAGAAGATCATGAACAATGGCCATATCGGCTATTGGATCATCGCCTTCGTCACCTACATGTTCTCCGACGCCGGCCGTGCCGCTGATCGCGACGTTGCTCGTCCCCGCGGCGATTCGCGCCGGTCTGCCGGCCATGGGGGCGGCGATCGCCCTGGCCTTGGCCGGACAGGGGATGGCCCTTTCGTCGGACTATGTCATGCAGGTGGCGCCGGGCCTGTCGGCCAAGGCGGCGGGAGTGGAGCTTGGCGCGGTGGCCGATCGGGGCATGGTGCTCTCCCTGATCACGGGGGTTACCGCGTTGGTGCTGGCCTATTTTCCTTTCATGAAGCAAATGCGTCGGCAAGGTGACGAACGCATTGCCCACGAACTGCAGGCCTTAGGGATCGACCAAGCGGAACACGAAGTGGCCGCGACAGGAAACCGGGAGATGCCCAAGGACTGTGCCCTCGCGGATACCGCGCAACTCGAAGTCTGGGGCAAGCGGTTTGCCGTCATTGTCCTGGCGGCGATGGCGGGCGTCATCCTCTACATGGCGGTGACGAAACTGCTGGGAATGGGCGGCATGGAAGGAGGGGCCGGGGCTGCGTTCATCGGCGGGGTGGCGGCGGTGCTTCTCATCCTGGCGTCGGTCGTGTACGGTCGGGCGAATGCGCTTGACAAAATCAGCGACCACCTTGTTGACGGCTTTGTCTTCGCGTTCAAAGCCATGGGGCCCGTGGTGCCGATTGCCGGGTTTTTCTTCCTCGGCAACGCCGATTTTGCCGGTCCGATCTTGTCGCTGGAAGACGGAGCGAAGGCACCAGGTTTTCTGTTTGACCTCGTGAAGGCGGCCCAGGCAGCCATTCCACCCAGTGCGCTGCTGACCGCTTTTGGCCTCCTCATTGTGGGCATCATCACCGGCCTCGACGGGTCGGGCTTTTCCGGCCTTCCGCTCACGGGGAGCCTCGCCGGCGCCTTTGCGTCTTCGTCGGGTGTTGATGCGGAAACCCTGGCCGCCATCGGCCAGATGGGGGCCATTTGGGCGGGTGGCGGCACCATTGTTGCCTGGTCGTCGCTGGTGGCCGTGGCCGGGTTTACCGGGGTGTCGGTGATGGAGCTGGCGCGGAAGAACCTCCTGCCGGTCCTCATCGGTTTGGCGGTGTCGACGGTGGCAGCGCTTCTCCTTTGGTGAAAGTGTTCAAAAAATAAAAAAGAATATTGACAACGTGGAGGGAATGGGGTACGATAAAGGTGCGGGTTTGGTATACCAAATACCAAATCCACACCCCTTGCAAATGGTATACAATATACCAACACGTGCCCGACGCCAACGCGAAATCCATTCAGAGGGAGGCATGAACGATGGCGGAATTGCTTTCGCGCGAGGAATTTCGTCGGCAGCTGGAGGAAGCGATTAAGGGCAGGCACAGCCAGGCGTCCCCCTTCAGCGTGGCGTGGTCGAAGGGGCTCCTGAAGCGCGAGCACTTTGCGCGCTGGGCGGAAAACCACTACCACTATGTCGGGCCCTTCGCCGATTACCTGGCGTACATCTACGCCAACATTCCCGACGAATGCACCGACGCCAAGGATTTCATCCTCCAAAACATGTGGGAGGAAGAGCTGGGCGGCGACCGGCACACCGATCTCCTCATCCGCTTTGCCGAAGCGTGCGGCACGACGCGGGAGCGGGTGGTCGACCCGAACAACATGCTCCCCACGACCCGCGGACTGCAAAGCTGGTGCTACGCCGTAGCCTTCCGCGAGCACTTTGCCGTGGCGACGGCGGCACTCATCGTCGGGCTGGAATCGCAGGTACCGGACATCTACCGCAAGCAGCTCCCGCCGCTGAAAGAGAAGTATGGCTTTACCGACGAGGAAGTGGAGTTTTTCGACCTGCACATCGTGTCGGATGAGATTCACGGTGAGCGCGGCTACCAACTCGTGCTGAAGTATGCCAACACGCCCGAACTGCAGCAGCGTTGCTTGAACATCGTGCGCATCGGCGCCCAGATGCGGTGGATGTATATGGACGGCCTCTACCGCACCTATGTGGAGCCCGACTTGAAGGAAGAAGAAAAGGCGCTCTTGGGCGTCTGAGGGCGGAAGGAGGCGCAGGATGACCGTCGCGCAGGAGGCGTACCGCATCTACGTAGACGGCGAATGGGCGGAAGCGGCCGACGGGCAGACCTTCGTAAGCGTGAACCCGGCCAACACCGACGACGTCCTGGGCCGCTTCCCCGACGCGACGGCGGAAGACGCCGAGCGGGCCATCGAGGCGGCCCACCGGGCCTATCCTGCGTGGGCCGCAACCCCGCCGGCCAAACGGTCCGAGGTCTTGCTGCGCGCCGCGGACCTGCTCGAGCGGCGCGCCGAAGCCCTGGCCCGCGAGCTGACGCGCGAGGAGGGCAAGGTGCTGGCCGCCAGCCGGGCCGAAGTGAAGCGGGCGGCGGCAACGCTCCGCTTCTACGCCATGGAGGGGCTGAGTTTCGCCGGGGAGACGCTGCCCAGCGACGATCCCCACGCCCTGGTGTACACCGTGCACGAGCCCCTCGGCGTCGTCACCGTCATCACACCGTGGAACTTTCCGCTGTCCATCCCGGCGCGCAAGATCGCCCCGGCCCTCGTCACCGGGAATACGGTGGTGTTCAAGCCGGCGTCGGACACCCCGCTCATGGGCCTGCGGCTGGTGGAAGCCTTTGTGGAGGCCGGGCTGCCCCCGGGCGTGCTCAACCTGGTCACCGGCTCGTCGCGGCGGGTCGGGCTGCCGCTGGTGGCGCATCCGCTGGTGAAGGCGGTCACCTTCACCGGGTCGACCGCTGCTGGCGAAGCGATCCACCGCGCCGTGGCGCTGACGACGCGGACGCAGATGGAGCTGGGCGGAAAGAACCCCCTCGTCGTCTTGGACGACGCCGACCTGGATCTGGCCGTCGACTTGGCCATCAAGGGCGGCTACGAGCTGACCGGGCAAGCGTGCACGGCCACCAGCCGCGTCCTCGTGCACCGCGCCGTCCATGACGCCTTCGTGGAGAAGTTGGCGGCCAAAACGCAGGCCCTGCACATCGGCAGCGGACTGGAAGAGGGCGTCGACCTCGGCCCTTTGGCCAATGGCGAGCAGCTGGAGACGGTGCTGCGCTACGTGCGCGTGGGGTGTGAGGAGGGGGCGACGCTGGTGTGCGGCGGCGAGCGGCTGAGCGCTCCGCCCTACGACAAGGGGTACTTTGTCCGTCCCGCGGTGTTTGCGGGCGTCACGCCGACGATGCGCATCGCCCGTGAGGAGATCTTCGGACCGGTGATCGCCGTCATCGCCGTCGATTCGCTGGAGGAGGCGCTGGATGTGGCCAACGGCACCGACTACGGGCTGTCGGCGGCTATTGTGACGCGCGATGTGGAACGTGCCCAGCGCTTTGCGCGGGGCGTTCAGGCCGGTGTGGTGAAGGTGAACCGCCCAACGACGGGCAACGCCCTCAACGCTCCCTTTGGCGGGGTGAAGAAGTCGTCGACGGCCACCTACCGCGAATCGGGCCGCGCCGCGCTGGCGTTCTTCACGCAGACGAAAACGGTGTACCTCGGGTGGTGAGCCGTTTCGTTCAACGCGCGAATTTGGGGACCAAACGGGAAGGGGGAAGGGCGATGAAAACGTCGCTCAAGCTGGAACTGGCCGACGCCAAACTGATGATTGAGGCGGCCAAGCGCAAAGCGGAGGAAATCGGCGTCAAGGAAACGATCGCCGTGGTGGACGACGGCGGCCACCTGATCGCCCTGGAGCGGATGGACGGGGCGCGCATCACCGGGCCGGAGATTGCCGTGGCCAAAGCCTTCACCGCGGCCGGGCACAAGCGATCCACGCACCTCTTCAACGCTCCGCCGCACGGTCCGGCGCTGCCGGGCAACGAGGCTTTTGGCATCCAGCACATGTTTCCCGGCAAGTTCGCCGTTTTCGTCGGCGGCTTTCCCGTCGTCGTCAACGGCGAGGTGATCGGCGGGGTGGGAATCAGCGGGGGCAACGGCGAACAGGACACCGCCGTGGGCCTGGCCGCGCTGGCCGCGTTGCGGGAGGCCCTCGCCCCGCAAGGGTATGACGTGGTCGTCGAGGCCGACATCAAGCGCTGATCGGCCGGGAAGGGTTGCCCGGAGGCGCGGCCGGGCGCGAGGAAGAGGCGAAAGGCGGGCCGAGACGCAAGGGGCGGGAGCGACGAAGGGAGGGATGGCCATGCCCAAGATCCGCTTTCTCACCTCCGGCGTGACGGTGGAGGTGCCGGAGGGAAAGGAGGCCCACCTGCTGGTGACGTCGATTCGCCACCACGACGAGGACGGCGGCATTCCGTACCGCTGTTCGGCGGGGTTGTGCGGAACATGCCGCACCAAGATCGAGGAAGGCGCCGAGCACCTGAGCCCCATCCGCAAAGCCGAGGTGGAGCGGCTCGGGGAGGAGCTCTTGAAACAGGGGTACCGCCTGGCTTGCCAGACCTTTGTGCGCGGCGGCGATGTGGCCGTGTCGTGGAATGAGGCGGTCAAGGGGAAGGTGTCGGCCAAGGTAAAGGCGCACTGGGAGGCGCAGGCGCGCAACGCGTAAGGCCACGGGCGGCGCGCCCGCTTTTTTTGTTTTGGATCCCTTCCACCCGACTGGGGGGGCGGTGTCATCTTTTTCTTTGCCATATCGACGCGATGCGGTACGCTAGAGAGGAAGAAGCTGGTCACGTCTGCCCGTCGGCGGGACGTCAAGAGGAGGGATGGGCATGGCGAGCGGGTGGCGGGGATTGGCGCTGAGTGTGGTGCTGCTGTTGGGGTGCGGACTTGCGGCAGCGATTGGTGTCCAAACGGCCGCGGCGTCGTCGGTGGCTGACCTGCGCGTTGCGGTGGGGATGTCCGGTTTCTACCGGGAAAGCGCATGGACGCCGCTGCGCGTGACGGTGCACGGGCCGCCGGGATGGCGCGGGGAGGTGGCCCTGGAACCTCGCGGCAACGGGTATCTCGTCGCCCAGCCGCGCATGCCGGTGGCGGTAAGCGACGCGGGCATCGGAACGGCGACGCTGTATGTGCCGGGCTGGTTGCTGCAACAGGGTGCGTCGGCGGTGCTGACTGAGGAGTCGGGCACGGTGGCGGCCCGTGCGTACGTTGCGGGCCAGCCGGTGGGCCGCGAGACGGCGGTGGTGGCGGTCGTGGGATCCGAGGCCCAGGTCGCGGCGTTCCGCGGCTTGGCCCATGATTCGCGACGCGTCGCCGTGGTGGCCCTCGACGCGGCCGCCCTGCCCGACAAGGCCATCGGCCTTGACGGCATCGACGTGCTGGTGGTGGCCGAGCCGGCGCCTTGGACCCGGGCTCAGATGGAAGCCGTGCGCCAATGGGTGCGCGGCGGGGGCACACTGGTTCTCACCGGTAGGGTCTTGGCTTCCGCGGCGGGGAGCCCCGTCGCGGACATGGCGCCGCTGCGTGTGACGGGCACGGCGGTCCTGCCCGGCGCGCCGGCGCTGGAGCGGGTGGGCGACACACCGCTGCCCGCCCAGGGCCCTGTCGCCGTGGGACAGACCACCCTCGTTGCCGGGACGGTGCGGGTGGACCAGGGCGAGCTGCCCCTCGTTGCCGCGCGCGACTGGGGACGGGGCGAAGTGGTGGCGGCAGCCTTTGACCCCGGTGTGCCGCCCTTTGCCGGATGGGCGGGGTGGCCCCGCCTGTGGCAGACCGTTTTGGGGGCCAAGTTGCAGCCGGGTGCGGATTTCGAGCAGGAGACGTTTGCGCTGTCCTCGCTGCGGGAAGGGCTGATCCGCGTGCCGGGCATGGCCCTTCCCGACGCCAAGACGCTTGCGGCGCTGTTTGCCCTGTACATCGCGGCGGTGGGGCCGGGTCTCTACGGGCTCACGGCGCGTCTTGACCGGCGCGAGTGGAATTGGGTGCTCGTTCCCGTTCTGAGCTTGGCCGTGGCGGTTGGCCTGTACGCGGTGGGGACGCGGGCGTGGGGCGTGCAGGTGACGACGCACGAGCTGGCCGTGGTGGCTTTGCGTGGCGATGGCACGGGGGATGTGGCCGGCGGCATTGGCCTCTTTGCTCCTCACGGCGGAACGTACCGGGTGGAATCGGCCGAGGCGGAGGCCGCGTGGATCCTGGAGGTGCACCACGACGGCGTGGCCGGCAAAGCCGATCCCCAGGTGCGGATTACCGGCGCGAAGGCTTCCGTCACCTTCCCCGACGTGTCCTTTCGCGGGTTTCGCCAGCTGTATGCCAGCCGTACCCTCACCGACGTTGGGAGCATCGCGGCCAACCTCCGCGTCGAGGGCGAGCAGCTGACGGGCACGGTGACGAACAAGACCCCGTTTGCGATGCGCGATGCCCGACTCGTGTACGGCCGCGCGGTGATCGCCCTGGGCGACCTGGAGCCGGGCGAAGCCGTGGCCGTGATCCATCCCGCTGCGGAGGCGTCCGGAAGCGCCGACCTCGTTCCCGAGGCGCTGGTGCCCGAGAAGGCCCGATCCGATCTCCGGCGGCGCGAGTGGAACTTGGCGGTATCGGCGCTTGAATGGTGGCGGTTGAAGTCATCTGGCGGGCCGACGGTGTTTGCCTGGACGGAGGAGGACGTCCTTGTGGCCACCGTCGACGGCGCGCGCCCGCGGACGTACCGCCTCGCCCTCGTGATCCAACCGCTCGGCGCGAGCGCCGAAAAGGGGGAACGGGAATGATCCGCACGGAAAACCTCACCAAGCGCTTTGAACAGATCGTCGCCGTGAAGGATCTCACGCTTTCCGTGCGAGAGGGCACGATTTTCGGCCTGGTCGGCCCCAACGGCGCGGGAAAGACGACCACGCTGGCCATGTTGGCGACGCTCCTGCGCCCAAGCGCGGGGAGGGCCATCGTCGGCGGTTACGACGTGGCGACCCAGCCGGACCGGGTGCGGCGCATTGTGGGCTTTAACCCCGACAGCTTTGGTTTCGCCGACGACCTGAAGGTGACGGAATACTTGGACTTCTATGGCGCGTGCTACGGAATGGGCCGTCTCGAACGCGCCCGGCGCATTCCGGACTTGCTGGAACGGGTCGGATTGGCCGATAAGGCCGACGCTTACGTGGACAGCCTGTCGCGGGGCATGAAACAGCGCCTGGGCTTGGCGCGCTGCCTCCTGCACGACCCGGCGGTGCTGATCCTTGACGAGCCGGCGTCCGGCCTCGATCCCGGCACGCGCGTCCAGTTTCGCGCGATGTTGAAGGCCCTGCGCGACGAGGGCAAGACCATTCTGATCAGCTCGCACATCCTGCCCGAGCTGGCCGACCTGTGCGACGAGGTTGGGATCATGGTGGGCGGCACGCTGGTGGCGGCAGGAAGCGTTGCCGAGATTCTCGCGCGCATCTCGGGCGAGCGCCTCCTGCATATCGAGGTGTTGGAGAACGCCGAGGGAGCGGCGGCGTGGCTGGCTGAACGGGACGGCATAAGCCGGGTGAAACGGGAGGGGCGGCAACTGGCTGTCGCCTTTGTCGGCGGCGAAGCGGACCAGGCGGCCCTGCTGCAGGCGATGGTGGCTGAGGGGTTCCGCGTGCTGCGCTTTCAGCCGGCCGCGCGCACCTTGGAAGATGTCTTTTTGTCTGTTACGGGGGAGGGGAACGGATGAACAAGCTGCGGGGGCGTTTTTTGCAGGCGGTGTTGGCCGTGGAGCTGCGCCGGCGCGTGCGGTCGCGTCGTTTGGCGTGGCTCCTCAGCGGATACCTGGCTGCCATTGGCGCCATCATCCTGGGCTATCTCGATGTCTCCACCGGGCCCGACGCCGTGTTTTCCGCTACCAGCCGCGAGCTCTTTTCCTTGCTGTCCACTCTGCAGCTTGTGATGGTGCTCTTTCTCACGCCGGCGGTGACGGCGGGGACGATCAGCGGCGAACGGGAACGGCAGACGCTGAACCTGCTCCTGACGACCAATCTGACGGCGGCGGAAATCGTCGTCGGCAAGCTGGTCTCCTCCCTAAGCTTTCTCGCGCTGCTCGTGGTGGCTTCCCTGCCCCTGTACGCCATCGTTTTTGTGTACGGCGGCGTGTCGCCAACGGCGCTGGCATCCACCTTCGCCTTTTTCCTGTTCACCATGGCCGTCGTCGGCAGCGTCAGCGTGCTCGCCTCGGCCCTTGCCCACCGAACGAGCGCGGCCATGGTTGCAACCTACGCCGTGGTGGGGGTGATGGTGATCGGCACCGTGCTCTTAGCCCAGTTTGCCCACCTGTGGTGGGAGCGCGTCCACCAGTCGGCGCCGCCGGCCGGTTGGCTCTGGGGCGACCTGGCGCTGGCGTTCAACCCTGTCTATTCGCTGTGGTCGGTGCTCGGCTTGCACGAGGGGCTGAACGACCGCTTTTTCCTTCCCCCGGTGGCCGTTTACGTGCTCGGCTACGGGGCGATGGCCCTCGCCGCGCTGGCGGCGGCCGCCCGCGCTGTCGGGCGGGCGCGCGTTGAGGAATGATCGCGCCCTCTAGATCCCCACGACCAGTGGCTCGGACAGGTTGCGCAGCACCTTGGCCACGCTCATGGCCACGGCGACGCCCGTTTTCGGGTTGGCGCTGGGAGCGTTGCGGATGGTGACCTCCAGGCGGCCAAAGGCGCCGACGGCTGTGAGCTCATGCACGTTTTCGGTTACCGTGGGATCGACAAAGACGCGCACCTGCGTGCGGTCGAAACCCGCGCCGGCGAGGCTGAGGGCGGCGGCCACATTGACGCTCTCGGGAAAGCGCAGCGCCGCGTCGCGGGCGGTGCCGTCGAAGACGCAGACCGGTTCGGACAGTTCGGCCAAAGGGACTTGCGCTTCCACCGGTGTTCCCACCCAGGCCCGCGGCGGTTTGCGGGTGGTCAAGGTCACGGCCTCGAGGGTGCCGGTGGCCCCCGCGGCGATCCGGTCGAGCCCGGCGATGGCCGCCGAGGGCAGAAAGACGCGCCGTCCGCTTGCTTCGGTGGCCCGCACCACCGCATCGAGCAGCGCCGGGTCGGCCAGGGCGCCCACGCTGACGACAATCAGGTCG
This sequence comes from Calditerricola satsumensis, assembly GCF_014646935.1. GTDB lineage: Bacteria > Bacillota > Bacilli > Calditerricolales > Calditerricolaceae > Calditerricola > Calditerricola satsumensis. The sequence goes on from NZ_BMOF01000001.1 coordinate 39,570, forward strand.
CGCCCGCCGGCCAACACCTCCGCGGCGTAGCGGCGCACCGCTTCGTGGCCGGCGGCTTCCACCACCACATCCAGCGGACGGGCGAGAAAGGCGGCAACGTCCTCATCAACGAGAGCGGGGTCGAGGCCGGTCGCTGCCCTTCGCCCCGGCCGGACCAGAACGCCGGCGAGCACCGAACGGCCGGCCTTCCCCTCGGCGATGTACCGGGCCACATCCCGCCCGATGGCCCCGTATCCGATGATCCCCACGTGCAGCATGGCGCATGCCCCCTGTCGTAGTCAGAATTGTGTTGCTTGTATGATAACAAAAGGCGCATGCGGTGTACAGTATGCCACATCTGTTGCCGGTGCCCGGTGCACCGGATCCGGAACGGTGGCGCGTTGTTGCGCGCATCGGACGAAATCGGTGAGCAGCCACGTGTAAACCGGCGCCAAGCGGACATGCTAGGAGCAAATCCTTCCCTTGATGGTATTCCAGAGCCTGTTGGCGAACGCTGCGCCGCTGTCGTGTATAGACTGCAACGAGCAACAACGACCGTGAACGAGGTGGTGCACGTGAACCGTTCCGGGATGGGGATTCGCGGGCTGTGCGACAACTTTACGGCCACGTACGCCCCCGAAGCGCTGCAGCGGTTTTTGGCGTTCTGCCAGACCCTCGACCTGAAGGTGGAATATCGCCCGTCCTCTTCAGGAGGCGCGCTGCTTTCCCTTCGCTCTCGACGCGGCGCGTTTACCCTGCTCGTACCGGGCAAGCCGGGGGCTGTTCTGCGCGGTTCGCTCTATCTTTCGGCGCCCTCGGCCCGCGAGCTGGAAGGGGATCCGTTGTGGGACGCGTTCCATCGCGCGGTGCGCCTGCTGTTGTCCACCGGCACCTTGTGGCTGTACGGGGAGGGGGAACCACGCCTGTCGCGCTTCCGGAACGGCAAGATCGTTCCCACGGCCAGGGAAGAGGAGCGGCTGGGATCGGGAGGCGTTCCGACCGACTGGCGGACGAACGGCGGCACGTCGCAGCCGGCGAAGGCCGAGGGGAAGTCGGGAGCCGGCGAGGCGCGCGCCTCTGGGTCAGCGCCGGACGTGACCGTGGACGCGGTGGACCTGGCGCACTTCTTGTGGTCGGTGCGCGTCGACCACCTGCTCGAACGCCTGAACGCGGCCCTCAAACGGGGGGACGCGCGCGAAGCCGACGCGGTGCGGCAAGCATTGCGCGACGCTTGGCAGGAGCGGTACACTAAACATTGGCAGGAGCGGTACACGAAACAATAACGACAGCGTTGGCACGGGAGGGAGGCCTGTGGGTAAGCGCCAGGGAGCCAGCTGGGATGAGGACCTCAGCCCCATTCGGGACAAGGTGTACCAGTATCTGAAGAACGCCATCCTGACCGGCGAGCTGAAGGCCGGCGAGCGCATTGTCGAGCGGGACTTGGCCGAAAAGCTGAACATCAGCCGCACTCCCATACGCGAAGCCCTCTTCCGCCTCGAATCGCAAGGGTTTGTGAAGACCTTGCCGCGCCGCGGCGTCGTGGTCAACCGACTTTCGGTCGACGAGGTGCTTGAAATTTTTACCCTGTTGGCCGTGCTCGGGGGGCTGGCGGTCAAGCTGGCGGCGAAAAAGGTAAACGACGAGGACCGCCGGAGGTTGAACGAGCTGGCGACAAAGATCGAGCGCTTGCTCGACGGTGATGCGCCGGAGGAAGATGTGGCGCAGTTTCACCTGCACATCGTCGACACCCTGTACCGGTCGGCCAAGAGCCCGCGGCTTTACGAGATGCTGACGGGTCTCTTCGATTATGTGCGGGCTTTTGCACACGTCGGGTACGAACAACCGGGGCGCCTCGAGGAGGCATTGCGCGAGCACCTGAGCGTTCTTCGCGCCGTTTGCGACGGCAACGGCGAGTTGGCCGAATCGCTCATCCATGTCCACATGGAGAACGCCAAGCAGGCGTATTTGGCTGCGCTTCGGGACGCGAACCGACGCGACGGCAAGCGGGCGAACGACGAATGGAACAATCCGTCTGAAAATTGAAGAAAACCCTTGACGGCAGCACGCCGAATCGGTATGATCGAAGCAAATCGGATTTGGTATACGGTATACCAAAGGAACGCAAGCTGCCCGCTGGACCTGCAGTTCCCTGTGAAGGAAGGGATCGGCATGTCCTTGTACGACTTGGCGATCGCCTTTTTGCGCTCGGGCCTGATGGGCTACGGAGGCGGGCCGTCGGTCATCCCGCTCATTCGCTATGAGGCGGTGGAAAAATACCGCTGGATGAGTGACGACGAATTTGGCGACGTGTTGGCCCTCGCCAACGCCTTGCCGGGGCCCATTGCGACGAAAATGGCCGCCTATATCGGGTACCGCGTCAAGGGATGGCCCGGCGCGGCGGTGGCGGTGCTGGCCCACATCGTGCCCTCGGCGGTGGCGATGATCGCCTTGGTGGGATCGCTGGCGGCGCTGCAGGGCGTGGCCGTGGTGCGGGGGATGATTCGGGCCGTCAGCCCGGTGATCGGGGTGATGTTGGCCGTGATGGCGGTGGAGTTTTTCCGCAAGGCCTGGCGGGGCATGGGCGCCGCGTGGGCGACGGGGTTGACGGCGCTTTCGCTTGTCACGGTGGCCGTGGCCGGGATGCATCCGGCGCTCGTCATCGCCGCCTTTTTGGCCGGCGCGTGGGGGAAGGTGACCCTGGAGCGGCGCGGAGGCCGGCGAGGCGACGTTTCGCCGCCTCAATCAACGGAACATTCCGACGATTCCCGCCTCGCGATGGAGGGAGAAGGGCAGGGAAAACGATGATGCTTCTCCATCTGTTTTGGGCCTTCTTTTTGGCCAACCTGCTCGGCTACGGCGGGGGGCCGCCATCGATCCCCCTCATTCAAAGCGAAGTGGTGGACCGGTACGGGTGGTTGACCCTCAAGGCCTTTGGGGACCTGTTGGCCCTGGGCAATGCCTTGCCCGGCCCCATCGCCACGAAATTGGCGGCGGCCATCGGCTACCAGCAAGGTGGCGGCATGGGAGCCGTCGTGGCCCTTACCGCCACCGTGGCGCCGTCGGCGGTGGCAATGGTGGCGCTGTTTCGCTTTGCCGATCGTTTCAAGGACGCGCCGCAGGTGCAAGCCATGGCCCGGGCCGTACAGCCGGTGGTGGCGGTGTTGCTGGGGATCTTGGCGGTGCAATTCTTCGCCGAAGCGTTCCACGGCAGCGGATGGGTGCACACGGCGGTGCTGGCGGCGGCCAGCTACTGGACCCTCGAACGGCTTCGGATCCATCCGGCGCTGGTGATTGCCGGTTCGCTTGTCTATGGGGCGCTCTTTTTGCGCTGACGGCCGGGGCGGCGAGGGGAGGGCACGGCAACAACGGGGCTCCAATCGGTGGGAACAGCGGATGTGCAGAGGAGGGAAACGATGCCCACGGTGCGGCTCTATCGGGGCGATGCGCTGGTGCATGAACAGGAGGTCGCGACCGGCACCAACCTGGTTGTGCTGGCGGGCATTCGCCAGTTTCCCCTGCGCTACGGGTGCGGCATGGGGCGGTGCACCAAGTGCAAGATTCGGGTTCTGCGCGGCGGGGAACACCTCGCGCCGCCCAATTGGAAGGAGAAAAAGATGCTGGGCGAACAGCTGCGCGACGGGTACCGTTTGGCCTGCCAGCTGTTCATCACCCACGACCTCGACATTCGGCAGGATGAACCTGTGCGTTGACATGATTTCTTTCATCGGTCCGCTGAGGCGGCAAGCCGGTTGTCCGCTCCGCATCTGCGGACTTTTTTTGTGCGCGTTCCGGCACGTTGCCGATCAAGGTGAACGGTTGGGCACGTCGCGCGTTTACCTTAGTGGAGGTGGTGGGGTGGAAAACCGGGACGCGACGCTTGAGCGGCTGGTGCGCGATCACCAGCGGGCCCTCTTTGCGTTTCTGTACCGGATGTGCGGGGATCGCGGCGTGGCGGAGGAGTTGATGCAGGAGACGTTTGTGCGGGCGTTGCGGGCGCTGGCCCGTTACCGGCCAAGCGGTGATGGGCGGGCATGGCTCTTCAGCATCGCCGTTAACCTTGTGCGCGACCGCTGGCGACGGCAGGCGAAGCGGGGCATCATGCTTCCGGTTGAGGAAGCCGAGCTCCGGGCGGCGGATTCCCCGGAGGACGAAACGCTCAAGCGGCTGACGCACCAGCAGGTTCGCCACGCGTTGCTTCGCCTCCCCTGGGAACAGCGCACGGCCATCATCCTACGCTATTACCACGACCTGCGCTACGAGGAGATCGCCCAGGTGATGGCGTGTCCCGTCGGCACGGTTCGCTCGCGCATCCACCACGGACTGGCCCGGCTCAAACGCCTGTTGTCTGCGGAGGTGATCACGCGGTGAACGAGTGGCGCGAGGTGGAGGAGCTCTTGCGGCGCGATTGCGAGGCGGGAGATCCGGAGCCGCCCGATCCGCGCTACACGATTGCGGCGGTGAAGCGTCGTCTGCAAGGGAACAGCAAAACGGAGGAAGCGCGACCAAATGGGTGGCTGTTGATTGCGGCGGGGCTGGGGGTCGCCTTGTGCGCGGGACTCTTGGCCGTGCATCTGGGGCTGGATCCGCGGTGGTTGTGGCTCGCGCCGCTACTGTCCATTCCCGCGTGGCCGATTCTGTTGCGGAAAGGGGTAGAAGAACGATGAGCGGTGAGGGACGGAAGACGATGAAAGCGCGCATCGGGACGATCCTCGTGCAACCCAAGCTCAAGCGGGGATTGGTTTTCTTGATTCTTTTTTGCGTGCTTGTGGCGGTCACGGACTGGTTTGTCCTTCAACATTTGAACCGATCTTCTCTCAGGGAACGTGATGCCTATAGCGAACAATTGTCGGCGATTGAAACGCACATCCGCGAGCACGGGATCACGCCGGAACTGAACCGGATCCTGTCAGCGTTTCCCCCGTCCATGCGGTATCACCGGTTTTATGGCGTGTTTGTACAGGAAAAGCCCCGAACGATTCCGATCGTTGATCAACATGGCAATGTCGTATTACAGGAGGTAAAGGAGGGAGCGAAAAGCCCAAGAATCCTTGCGGCCTATCCGCAAGAGTGGATTGGGAAATTGGCGAAGGATGTTTATCCGAAGGACCCTGCATCCTGGTATGCGCGGAAAACCAGAATGGGAACCGGCATGGGGGTTGAAGTTACGGCTCCTGATGGTCGAAAATATGACATCACGCTCTTGCTGTTGCAAAACCGCCTGCCGTTTTGGGCGGCTGAGCGCGTCTTCCTTCTCGCCGTGGTGCTGGTGTGGGTCAGCCTGGCTGCATGGATCTATGTTGACGCGCGCAGCCGGGTGAAGCCCGCCGCGCCGGCTTGGTTGCTGCTCGGCCTGTTGACCGGTCCCTTTGCCCTGGCCGTCTGGCTCATCATCCGGCCGTCGCCGGCGGCAAACGCGGCGTGCCCGGGATGCGGGGCCGATGCGCCCAAGGATGCGCTCTTCTGCGTCCGCTGCGGGTATGCGCTGCGGGCTGCCTGTCCCGAATGCCGCCGGGCCGTGGGGCAGGATTGGCACTACTGCGCCAGCTGCGGCGCCCATCTGATCGACGATCCCCTCTGAGGAGGCGTGACCATGATCCGGGTGCTCTGCTTGGTGTTGCTCGGATTGGCTGGCTATTTTCTCTACCGTGCACTGGGATTGTGGACAATGCCGGTGGATGGAGATGGAATCGGGCTTTACCTGTTCGGCGTCCTGGAGATCACCGATCGCCTTCCCAACGAGGCCATTCCACAGGCTGCCGCGGTGTTTGCCGCGGTGGGCCTGGCCTGCGGGATGATGGCCGGTTGGCTGTACCGATGGGGGCGGCGGCTCTCGCGGTGAAGCAGCAGAGGGAACGGGATGCCGATGCCTGATTTTACAGTTTCTTTACGCAGGGGATACCCGTTCGACTATGAAAATGGGTGAGGATAGAAAAGCAGGCGGTTTGATCTGCCGTTCCTTGTGTTAGAAGGGGGGAGAAGCGCACGGTGGCCGGCAAGCCGGTCGGACGGGCCGACTACCTGGCCGCGTACCTGAAACGGCGCGAGGCGGAGAATAAGAACACGCTGCTCGTCCACGCCGGCGACATGGTGGGGGCCAGCGCTCCGGTGTCGGCCCTGCTGCAGGACGAGCCGACCATCGAGATCCTGAACCGCCTGGGCTTTGACGTGGGAACGGTCGGCAATCACGAATTCGACGAGGGCGTCGACGAACTGCTGCGCTTGGTGCAGGGCGGGTACCACGAGAAGACGGGTTGGTTTGAAGGGGCCACGTTCCCCTACGTGTGCGCCAACGTGGTGGACCGGGACACCGGGAAGCCGATTCTTCCTTCCTACGTGATCAAGCGCGTCAACGGGATGCCGATCGGCTTTGTCGGCGTGGTGACCACGGAGACGCCGCGCATTGTCATGCCGAGCGCCGTGGCCACCGTGCGCTTTCTCGATGAGGCGGAGGCGATCAACCGCGCGGCGGCGGAGCTGAAAGAGAAGGGCGTTCGCGCCATCGTCGTGCTGGCGCATGTGCCGGGGGCGCAGCTCGGGGTAACCGGCGAACCCTATGGCGAGGTGGTGGAGCTGGCCCGGAAGATCGACGACGAGGTGGATGTCATCTTTGCCGGGCACAGCCACGCGTATCTGAACGCCGTGGTGGACGGCAAGCTGATCGTGCAGGCGTACGCCTACGGGACGGCCTTTGCCGATGTGGACTTGGCCATCGACCCGCGGACAAAGGACGTGGTGGCCAAGCGGGCCGAGATCGTGACGACGTTTCACGAGGGGATGGCGCCAGATCCCGAGATCCGGCGCATGATCGAGGAATACGAAGAACGGGTGGCGCCGATCGTCAATCGGGTCGTGGGGACGGCGACCCACGCCATTACCCGCGAGCAAAACGAGAGCGGCGAGTCGGCGCTGGGCAACCTGATTGCCGACGCGCAGCGGCAGGCCATGCAGACCGATTTCGCCTTCCTGAACCCCGGGGGCATCCGCGCCGATCTCGACGCCGGCGACGTTACGTGGGGCGAGCTCTACACGATCCAGCCCTTCAACAACACCCTGGTGCGCATGACGCTCACCGGCGAGCAGATTCGCCGCCTGCTCAACCAGCAGTGGCAGGAGAATGCCGTGCGGATGCTGCAGGTGTCGGGCTTGCGCTACACGTGGGACGCGGCGCGTCCGGTCGGCGATCGCGTGGTGGACATCTTCCGAGCGGACGGCACGCCCCTCGACCCACAGGGGCGCTATACGGTGACGGTCAACAGCTTTCTCGCCGAGGGGGGCGACGGCTTTACGGTGCTGCGCGACGGCACCGACCGCGTGTACGGCCCCGAGGACATCGAGGCGCTGGTGACGTACATCGAGCGGCTGCCCCAGCCCTTCTCGGCGGCGATCGAGGGGCGGATTCAGCGGGTGAACTCGCGTCGGTGAAGGGAATCCGTCTGCCGGTTTGGCCATAGCAAAAGCCCCCGGATCCGGATTTCCGGGGGCATAGGGCGATGGGAACCCGTTTAGGCGGAAAACACCGCGCGGATGCGCTCCAGCGCCCAGTCGAGTTCGTCCTTGGTGATGACGAGCGGCGGGGCGAAGCGAATCGTGTTTTCGTGGGTCTCCTTGCACAGGAGGCCCTTTTCTTTGAGCTTTTCGCAGTACGGGCGGGCTGGAACGGTGAGTTCCATGCCAACGAGGAGCCCCTTGCCGCGCACTTCCTTGATGTGGGGATGCTGAATCTTCTTCAGCTCGCCCATGAAGTAGGCGCCCAATTCGCGCGCCCGGTCGGCCAGCCGCTCTTCCTCGATGACCTCCAGGGCGGCGATGGCCACGGCGCAGGCCAGCGGGTTGCCGCCGAAGGTCGAGCCGTGGGAACCGGGGTTGAACACGCCGAGGATCTCCTTGTCGGCGGCCACGGCCGAAACGGGGAAGACGCCGCCGCCCAGCGCCTTGCCGAGGATGTAGACGTCGGGCTTGACGTCTTCCCAGTCGCAGGCGAAGAGCTGGCCGGTGCGGCCGAGGCCGGTCTGGATCTCGTCGGCGACGAACAGGACGTTGTGCCGCTTGCACAGCTCGTAGGCTTGGCGCAGGTAGCCGTCCGGCGGCACGATGATGCCCGCCTCGCCCTGGATGGGCTCGACGAGGAAGGCGACGGTGTTGGGGGTGATGGCTTCCTCAAGGGCGCGGATGTCGCCGTACGGAATGATCTTGAAGCCCGGGGTGAACGGCCCGAAGCCTTCGCGGTACGCCTCTTCCGACGAGAAGGAGATGACGGTGATCGTCCGCCCGTGGAAGTTGTTTTCGCAGACGATGATCTCCGCCTGGTTTTCGGGCACGCCCTTCTTCCAGTATCCCCACCGGCGCACGGCCTTGATCGCCGTTTCCACCGCTTCGGCGCCGGTGTTCATCGGCAATACCATGTCCTTGCCGGTCAGGCGGGAGAGCTTTTCGCAGAAGGGACCGAGCTGGTCGTTGTGGAAGGCCCGCGAGGTGAGGGTAACCCGATCCGCTTGTTCCTTGAGTGCGCGGATGATCTTCGGATGGCGGTGCCCCTGGTTCACCGCCGAATAGGCGCTCAGCATGTCCAGGTACCGGTTTCCCTCGACGTCTTCCACCCAGATGCCCTCGGCGCGGGCGATGACGACGGGCAGCGGATGGTAGTTGTGCGCGCCGTAGGTTTCGGTTTGGGCGATGATTCGCTCGGTTTTGCTGGTCATGGCCATCCTGGTTCGTAAAACCTACCTGAATTTCACTTCAGGCAGGGACCCCTCCGAACCAGGCGTTCACCTCCTTTCCAGATTAGGGGTCTGGGCCCGGGAGTCCCACCCGGGGTGCGCACGGGAAGGTCTTCCTTCCCTCTACTCCGGACTCGTCTGCACGGACCGACGGGGGGTTTTCCACCCGCAGAACGGAGTGCGCCGGGGGAGAGGCAGCGAAAGCCGCCACCGCGAGCACCGCTCTGTCAGAGACGCCCTACCGGGTTTGTCCGGACACCCGGCGAAACCGGGTCACCGGAAGGTCAAGGCGAAGATCTTCAGTTCGCGCCAGCAGGAGAAGAAACTTTCCTGCTGCCAGCGGGCAAGCCCGTTGTGCAAACCAAGCCGGGGCTCCAAGCGGTGAAGCGCGGCCTCGACCTTCCGGGTCATCCCGATTCCTTCCCTCGGTAAGAGATCCCCCGTCGGTTTCAGCCGTTCTTTCACCCGAAGCACGAAGTCCCGAACCTCGCGCGTGATACGCTCCCTGAAACCCATGGCCCGCCTGCCGATCACCAGAGCCGCCGCACAGTGAACGGAAACGCCGTATTTCTTTTCGTACTTGAGCCGGCCGATGGTGGAGGTGTGCTGGGGCGGGACTTGTTTGTACCCAACGTTCTCTTTGACCGCCCGCCGCAGGATCGCCATCCTGATCGCCGCATAGGGAAACTGGGAAGCCATGCGGTTAAATGGCTTCTCTGTGTCCATTCTCCCCTTGCTGAAGCCCAGCGCCTCCAGGGCGATGGGTTTTCCGAGTGCTTTGGCGATGTCCACCACCGCTTTGGCCAGCACGCCGATCAGGTACCGGCGCCGGAACCCGGAAGCGTACGCAAGCTCGGGCACCCGGATGTACAGGAAGCCCGAAGGATAGGGGACGATTTGGAATTCCCCGTCGTATTTGCCCAGGTTCTTCGGCGCGGAAACCTGAAATCCTCTCGGCCACGGTTCGGGCAGGCCACGTGAGGATACGTTTGCCATGCAGGCGCCGTCGGGGTTGATGTCGACGGCCAGAACGCCGCGCGAAAAATCCGTCTCCGGATGATCGTCCAGTTCCAGCGCGATGTGAACGCGAAAGCGTCCGTCCAAGCCTCGGATCAGTTCCACGGTGTACGCCCGCTTTTCGGTGAGCCATCCGAGGAGGCGCGCCCGGTGCTTTTCGGGAATCCAGAGCCGGCCAAGGACGCGGGGGGCCCGGCTCATGATCGGACGACCCAGGCGATCGACACCAACCGGTTCCGATAGGTGGGAAAGGGTGACGGCCAGGCGGAATTCGCGCCCGTCAAACGCAATCTTCATGTTGGGGTTGCCGCCTTTGGTGCTGTCGCCGCGGGCGTAAAGCCGGTTCTTTCGGGCCGCCCGCCATTCGTCCCGGGTGGCCTTTCCCTTGCAGACGTTCCGCCAGAGCTTTCTTCCTCCAAAGATCACCGTGGGGGCGGTTCCGTTTTCTTTGTGTTCTCTCAGCTCCTTCAGCCGCTTTTCCAGCACGGAAACGCGGGCCTGTCTTCCCAGGACGGTGCGGTCGAGTGTTTGGATCTCGCCTTCCGGGAGACTTTTCTTTTCGGCCCGGCTCCGTTTCTTCATGGCCCACGCGAGTTTCTTTCTCGCCCTCCGAAGCTTCGCTTCGGTCGTTTCGATCTCCAGCTCCAGAAGTTCTTTCTGCGCATCGATCATACCTTGCGCCTTAAGACGGGCATCGTCGACGTAACGGGAGTTGAGGCCAAAAAGATCCTGGCCTTGCTTTTTGATTTCAGTGCGGGAAAGCCCATTCAAAATCCGCTTGTAAGACCACCGCAGGCAGGCGGAGAAAAGTCGCATCTCGGTGGTCAGGGGATCTTCTTCGCCCCGGGCCCACTTCCGCGATCGAAAGACGGGGGAAACGTCGGGGAAAAATTCCCCGATGATGGTCAGATGAAGGTTCTTCCCCGACATGCTGCATCAGCTCCTGAAAGCCCTGGCGGATTTTCCTTCCCCTTCTGGCGCCGTCGATCCGGGTGGAAAAAGACGTGACGATGGCCAGCAAATCCTGAACCCGCTCCGCATATTCGGCCACCACCCGGTAGCCCAATTCTTTGGCGTAAGCCCGGAGCCTTTCCACTTGCCGCTCGAGCTTTCCCGCTTCGGCCTGCTTTTTCGTCGATACCCGGGCGTAGAGGACGGCCGCATCGGGTTCTGGAAGTTCCATCCCTCCCGGAGACGGTTGGGGTGCACGCCGAGCTCTTTCGCCGCTTCGCGGATGGATAGAAGTTCCATGTTTTTATAGTATCAAGACAGTGAATTTCAGTAAAGAACAGGCTGGTTATTCGTAACTGCTACGAACCTCCTTTGCATGTCCAATCGCTTCTTATTATACAGGGAGTGGCCAAGCCTTTTGCACCCCTTCCCGTCCGTCGCGAGGGGGGACGCATGAGAACGATGGGCTTCGATGATGGGGTGGATGCGAGGAGAAACCCGGCTAAAAACGCGGTCGGGATGCATCCCTTTTTCATATCGACCAACAGACAGGTTTTTTGAAAAGGAGTGGAGATTGTTCAATGAAGATAAGTCTGTCAATTAAAATTTTATTCACCCAAAATAGTAGTAGTTTCCAGAAAAGTATGATAAAATAAAAAACACAGGCAGAATGGGTGGGGGCTCGCCTGCCGCGGTGAACGCCTGCGGGAGGTGAGACGAATGAATCGCGACAATCCCCATGATCTCGCGATTCTTCTGTTGATGCTGCTCTCCCTGGTTGTCGAGATCATTCGACTGGCTTTGAACAAATAACAGGCGCGTTAGTGGCGGCTAACGTGCCTGGACGGCAGGCGAGCATGCCCTTTGCTGCCTACATTATGTCATTTTATGCACGTTCCGTCAATTCATTCGCGCCAATGAGAAAACGGTTGTGGATGGAAACCGAGGAACGGTTCATTCGGGGTCATCCAAAAGGCGAACGTACGCCGGCATCCTCGCCTCGTAGGCGGCAATCTTTGCTTCCTTTTGCAGCGTCAGGCCGATGTCATCAAGGCCGAGCAAGAGCCGTTCGCGACGGTACGGGTCGATGGCGAAGGACGTCTCCCAGCCGCTGTCGTCACGGACGACGCATTGCTCCAGGTCGACGGTGAGCGTATAGCCCGGCGTGGCCTCGGTGCGGCGAAACAGCGCGTCGACGACGTCCTCGTCGAGGACGAGGGGCAAGAGGCCGTTCTGGAAGCAGTTGTTGTAAAAGATGTCGGCGAAGGACGGGGCGATGATGACGCGAAAGCCATAATCCAAAAGGGCCCAGGGGGCGTGTTCGCGCGACGAGCCGCAACCGAAGTTATGGCGGGCGAGGAGGATGCTCGCGCCCTGATAGCGCGGCTGGTTGAGGACGAAATCGGGGTTGGGCGAACCGTCGTCCCGAAAGCGCCAGTCGTAGAAGAGGAACTGGCCGAAGCCGGTGCGCTCGATGCGCTTGAGAAACTGCTTGGGGATGATGGCGTCGGTGTCCACATTCACCCGATCCAGCGGGGCGACAAGGCCGGTGTGGACGCGAAACGGTTGCATGGGCGCTCCTCCTTTCCCGTCATTCGTCGAGATCCCATTCGCGCACGTCGACGAAGTGGCCGGCGATGGCCGCCGCCGCGGCCATGATCGGGCTGACGAGGTGCGTGCGGCCGCCGCGCCCCTGACGCCCCTCGAAGTTGCGGTTGGAGGTGGCGGCGCAGCGCTCGCCGGGGGCGAGGATGTCCGGGTTCATCCCCAGGCACATGCTGCAGCCCGGTTCACGCCACTCGAAGCCGGCCTCCTTGAAGATCCGGTCCAGGCCTTCCGCCTCGGCTTGCCGCTTCACATGCTGCGAGCCGGGGACGACCATGGCCCGCACGCGGGGGTGCACCTTCTTGCCGCGCACGACGCGGGCGGCGGCGCGCAGGTCTTCGATGCGGCTGTTCGTGCAGGAGCCGATGAAGACGCGGTCGATGGGGATGTCGACAATCGGCGTGCCCGGTTCCAGGCCCATGTACTCCAGGGCCCGCTCCGCCGCCTTGCGCTGCGTTTCGATGGGGAAGTCGCTCGGATCGGGCACGACGCCCGTCACCGGAACGCCCATGGCCGGGGTGGTGCCCCAGGTGACCATCGGGGCCACTTCGGAGGCGTTCAGGGTCACGCGGGCGTCGTACGTGGCGCCGGGGTCGGTGGGGAGGGTCTGCCAGGCGGCCAGGGCCTGCTCCCAGGCCGCTCCCTTCGGCGCGTAGCGACGCCCTTCGAGGTAGGCGAAGGTGGTGTCGTCGGGGGCGATCATGCCCGCCCGCGCGCCGGCCTCGATCGACATGTTGCAGACGGTCATCCGTTCTTCCATCGTCAGGGCGCGAATGGCTTCGCCCGTATACTCGATCACGTGTCCGGTGGCGAAGTCGGTGCCGTAGGTGGCGATGAGGGCCAGGATGAGGTCTTTGGCCGTCACGCCGCGGCGCAGGTGGCCGTCGACGCGCACCTCCATCGTCTTGGGCTTGTATTGCGGGAGGCACTGCGTGGCCAGTACGTGCTCCACTTCGCTCGTGCCGATGCCGAAGGCCAGGGCCCCGAAGGCGCCGTGCGTCGAGGTGTGGCTGTCGCCGCACACGATCGTCTTGCCGGGCAGGGTGAGGCCCAGCTCCGGCCCGATGACGTGGACGATGCCCTGGTCGGGGTGGCCCAGGCCGGCGAGGCGGATGCCGAATTCCCGGCAGTTCTTCTCCAGCGTTTCGATCTGCTGCTTGGCGATGGGATCGGCGATGGTGAAGGGATTGTCTGTGGGGACGTTGTGGTCCATCGTGGCGAAGGTGAGGTCGGGACGGCGGACGCGGCGCCCCGCCAGGCGCAACCCTTCAAAGGCCTGCGGCGACGTCACCTCGTGGATGAGGTGCAGGTCGATGTACAGGAGGGCCGGTTTGCCCGGCTCTTCGTCCACAACGTGGGCGTCCCAGATTTTTTCGAACAGGGTCCGCGGCATAGTCGCTCCCCCTCTTCCTTTTGGATGTGGTTCCAACGTAGCATGAGCCCGTGTCATAGTTCAAATATATGGTGTTAATCTTTTTTATTACTTTTGCCTATGAAAACCGGGCGCGGGCGTGGCCCTTGTGCGCCCGAATGCGGTCGACTGCTGCCCACGACGGTGGGATGCGGGGACGCGCGCGTCGTTTCCCGTTGGCGCGCCCCAAGAAGAACCGCTAGAATGAAGAAAAAAGAGTGGGAGGACGGGGGAGACCAGGACCATGCGCACCGTCGTCACGATGGGCGAGCTGCTCATCGACTTTGTGCCCGAGGAAAACGGCCTGCCGCTGGCCGCCGTCCCCGCCTTCCGCAAGGTGCCGGGGGGCGCGCCGGCCAATGTGGCCGCGGCGGTGGCCAAGCTGGGCGGCCGGGCGCGATTTGTGGGGAAGGTGGGAGACGACCCCTTCGGCCATTTTCTGCGCGCCGCCCTCGAGGAAGCGGGCGTCGACACGCGCGCCCTTCTTCTGACCCCGCAGGTGAAGACCACCCTGGCCTTCGTCTCGCTTCGCGCCGATGGGGAGCGCGACTTCCTCTTCTACCGCGATCCGGGCGCCGACACGTTGCTCTCCCCGGAGGAGCTGGACAACGCCTGGCTGGAGGATGCGGCGATCTTTCACTTCGGGTCGGTGTCGCTGGCGGCGGAGCCGGCGCGCAGCGCCACGCGGGAGATGGCCCGCCGGGCGCGCGAGCGGGGGCTCCTCGTCAGCTACGACCCCAATCTGCGCCCCGCCCTGTGGCCGTCGGCAGCGGCGATGCGCGAAGAAGCCGCGTCGGCCGCGGTCCTGGCCGATGTGGTGAAGGTGAGCGAAGAGGAGCTGGAGGCCCTGGCCGGAGACAAAGGGCCGGCGTTCTTTTTCGACCGCGGCGTCTCCCTCCTTGTCGTCACGCGGGGGAAGGACGGCTGCGCGTACCACACCCCCCATGCCGCGGGGGCGGTACCGGGGTTTGCCGTCCACGCCGTGGACACCACCGGGGCCGGCGACGGGTTTGTCGGCGGGCTGCTTTACCAGCTGGCGGCGTGCGCGGCGGCTCGCCCGTGGGAGGATGAGGCGTGGCTCCGCCGCGCGCTGCGCTTTGCCAACGCCGTCGGGGCCCTGGCGACGACGAAGCGGGGGGCCATTCCGGCGCTGCCGACGCACGAGGAGGTTTCGGCGTTCCTTGGCGGGTGACAATCGGTTACAATACATGGGAAACGGGCAAAGGGGTTGGGCCCATGGAATTGCGCCAACTGCGGTACGTTGTGGCCGTCGCCGAGACGCGGCACATCTCCCGCGCGGCGGAGCAGCTGCACATCGCCCAGCCGTCCTTGAGCCAGCAGATCGCCAAGCTCGAGCGGGAGCTGGGCGTGCCGCTCTTCCACCGTCATGCCGGCGGCGTGGAGTTGACCGACGCGGGAGTGCGTTTCGTGGAACGGGCCCGGCGCATTCTCGACCTCGTGGCCGATCTCGAGCGCGAGATGGCCGACGTGGCCGAACTGAAAAAAGGGCGGCTGGTGATCGGCAGCCTGCCCGTGACGGGCGCCCACGTGTTGCCGTGCGTGTTGCCCGCCTTCCGCGCGCGGTACCCGGGGATTGAGGTGCAGCTGGTGGAGGAACCGACAGCCAAGCTGATCGAGCGCGCGGCGCGTGGCCACGTGGACCTGGCCCTGCTGACCCTGCCCCTTGACGCGGAGGCCCTGGCGTGGGAGGTGCTGGGCGAGGAGGAGATTCTCCTCGCCGTGCCGCCGGGCCATCCGCTTGCGCAGCGGGACGAGGTGCCGATCGCCGCGCTGGCCGACGAGCCGTTCATCCTTCTCAAGGAAGGGCAGGGCTTTCGCCAGATCGCCCTCGAGCTCTGCCACCAGGCGGGGTTTGCGCCGCGCATCGTCTTCGAGTCGAGCCACATCGAGACGGTGCAGTCCCTCGTCGCGGCGGGAATGGGCGTGGCCTTCGTGCCGCGCATGGTGGCGCGCAGCGGGTGGGAGGCGTTTCCGCCGGCGTACGTGTGCTTGGCCGAGCGCCCCCATCGCACGTTGGTGCTGGCGTGGCGCAAGGCGGGGTACCGCAGCCGGGCGGCAGAAGCCTTTGTCCGCTTGAGTCGAGCAATGTGGGGAGGAGAGGGGCATGCGGTGGGGGAACCCGGCAACGAAGCGGCACGAGATGGCGGAGCATAAACGGCCGGCGGGGCGGAAGACGAACCGCCCGCTGGTCTTTGGCGCCGTGCTGCTGGCCATGTTCATGGCCGCGGTGGAAGTGACCATCGTCGGGACGGCCATGCCGAGCATTGTCGCCGACCTGGGCGGCTTTGCCCTGCTCGGATGGGTGTTTTCCGCCTATTTGCTCCCCCAGGCCATCAGCATGCCGCTCTGGGGAAAGCTGGCCGACCTCTACGGCCGCAAGCCGGTGTTTGTCGCCGGTACCGGTCTCTTTCTGTTTGGCTCGCTTCTGTGCGGGCTGGCAAGCAGCATGCCGGCGCTGATCGCCTTCCGGGTGGTGCAGGGGTTGGGCGCCGGCGCCGTCCAGCCCATTGCCACGACGCTGGTCGGCGACCTCTACTCCCTGGAGGAGCGGGCCAAAATTCAGGGTTACCTCTCGGGCGTGTGGGGCGTCTCGGCCATCATCGGCCCGGCGCTTGGGGCCCTGTTCGTCGAATACCTGCATTGGTCGTGGGTGTTTTGGGTCAACGTGCCGATCGGGCTTTTGGCCGTGGCGGGGGTGGCCTTTTTCCTGCACGAGGATGTGGCGCGCAAGCCCCACGCCCTGGACTGGCCGGGTGCGGCGCTGCTGCTCGTGTCCGTCGCCGCGCTGATGCTGGCCCTCCTGCAGGGCGGCGCGGCTTGGACGTGGACGTCGCCGCCGAGCCTCGCCCTGCTGGCCGTCTTTGCGTTGGGGGGGCTGCCTTCCTGTGGTGGGAGCGGCGGGCCGCGGAGCCGATCCTGCCCGCTGCCGTATGGCGGCACCGCGTCATCGCCCTGTCCAACGCGGCGTCGCTCACCACCGGCGCGCTGCTCATTGCCGTCTCGTCCTACCTTCCGACCTACGTGCAGGGCGTGCTGGAGCATTCCGCCCTCGTGGCCGGCTTTGCCCTGACGGCGATGTCGATTGGCTGGCCGCTGGCGGCCACGCTGTCCGGCAAGGCCATGATCCGCTTCGGCTTCCGCCCCGTGGCGGTGGTCGGCGGCGTCTTTCTGCTTGTCGGCGCAGCCTTTTTCGTCACGCTGATCCCGCGCCACGGTCCGGTGTGGGCGGCGCTGGGGTCGTTTTTCACCGGCGTGGGCATGGGCTTGGCCACCACCACCTTCGTCGTGGCCGTCCAGAGCAGCGTGGATTGGCACACGCGCGGCGTGGCTACGGCCGCCAACCTGTTCATGCGCGTGCTGGGGGGCACGATTGGCGCGGCGCTGCTCGGGAGCATCCTGAACACCCGCCTGCGCGCCCATCTCGAAGCGGCGGGCATCGCCGGCGCGCAAGACCCTTTGGCCGAAGTGAACCGCCTGTTGGACCCGGCGCAGCGCCTGTCCCTGCCTGCCGAAACGGTGGCGCGCCTGCAGGAGGGGCTGGCCCTCTCGTTGAAAGCGGTCTACTGGGGCACGGCGGTGCTGGCCGCTGTCAGCTTTGCCTTGATCCTGTTTCTGCCGAAGAAGGGGAGGGAAACGTCATGAAGTATCGTCGGCTCGGACGCACGGACCTGAAGGTGTCGGTGATCGGCCTTGGAACCTGGCAGTTTGGCGGCGAATGGGGAAAGACCTTCACCCAAGAAGAGGTGAACGCCATCCTCGGGCGGGCCAAGGAACTCGGCATCAATTTCATCGACACCGCCGAGTGCTACGGCGACCACCTGTCGGAAGCCCTCATTGGCGAAGCGATTCGCGGCGAACGCGACCAGTGGGTCGTCGCGACCAAGTTTGGGCACAAGTTTCACGGCTTTCGCGACCGCACCGAACACTGGTCGGCGGCGGAGGTGCAAAAGCAGCTGGAGGACTCCTTGAAGGCGCTCCAGACGGACTACATTGATCTCTATCAGTTTCACTCCGGGACGGACGAGGTGTTCGACAACGACGAACTCTGGACGATGCTGGACAAAGAAAAGCAGGCCGGGAAGATCCGCTTCCTGGGCATCTCCTTGAACAAGAAAAACAGCATGCACCAGGTGGAAGCGGCCACCCGCGTCGGCGCCGACGTGATCCAGGTCGTCTACAACCGCCTCGACCGACGGCCGGAGGAAGACGTCTTCCCGTCATGCCAGCGCCAAGACCTCGGCGTGCTGGCCCGCGTGCCGCTGGCCAGCGGCTACCTGAGCGGGAAATACCGCCCCGACGCCACCTTCGGCGAGCGCGATGTGCGCCGCTACGACGAGGAGCGGGAGGAGAAGTTGCGCCTGGTGGAGGAGATCCGTCGCACCGAAGTGCCGGAGGGTGTGGACATGGCCCAGTGGGCCCTCGCCTGGTGCCTGCAACATCCGGCCGTCACCTGCGTCATCCCCGGCGTCAAGAGCGTCGAGCAGGTGGAGGCGAACGCCAAGGCGGCGGAGCTCGACCTCGTACGCGACGACCATCCCCAGGCGTGGCGGGAAGCGTAAGCGAGCCGGGAAGGCGACCGACCGAGGTAGTCCGGCCGCGGGGGAGCAGCCTGCATCCCCCGCGGCGCTGTTTTTGAGGGGGGCCGTCGGGACGCAAAAAAGCGCGCCGCGTGCCTCTTCGCACGCGGCGTAACGTATGGGACGCGGGGGGAGCGGGCGCCGTTCGGGAACGTTGGCCCGTAGCGGAAACCGACAGCCGCGCGCGGGCGAAGCTTATGCCCGCGGCCCGGCCGCGCGGATGGCCTCGTCGACGCCCGCGAACTTGGCGAAGTTTTCGGCGAAGCGGCGGGCCAGTTCTCGTGCCTGCCGGTCGTAGGCCTCCTTGTCGGCCCACGTGTTGCGCGGGTCGAGGATTTCGCTCGGTACGCCGGGGCAGCGGTCGGGCACGAGCACGCCGAAGACGGGGTGCGGCGTGAAGGTCGCCGCGTCGAGCTGGCCGGTGATGGCCGCCGTCACCATCGCCCGCGTGTAGGCGAGGTTCATCCGCTGGCCCACGCCGTAGGGGCCGCCCGTCCATCCCGTGTTGACGAGGTAGACGCGCGTGTTGTGGCGGTCGATCTTTTCGCCGAGCATCCGCGCGTACACGTCGGCGGGCAGGGGCAGGAACGGCGCGCCGAAGCAGGTCGAGAAGGTGGCCTGCGGCTCGGTGACGCCGCGCTCCGTGCCGGCCAGCTTGCTCGTGTAGCCGGACAGGAAGTGGTACATGGCCTGCTCGCGCGTCAGCTTGGCGATGGGCGGCAGCACGCCGAACGCGTCGGCGGTGAGGAAGAGGATGACGTTCGGGTGGCCGGCCCGCCCCGGGATGACGGCGCCGGGGATGTGCTCGATCGGGTAAGCGGCGCGGGTGTTTTCCGTCCGCGACGCGTCGTCGTAGTCCGGCCGGCGCGTCGCCGGGTCGATCACCACATTTTCCAGCACGGCGCCGAAGCGGATGGCCTGGTAAATTTGCGGTTCCTTTTCGGCGGACAGGCCGATGCACTTGGCGTAGCAGCCGCCTTCCAGGTTAAAGACGCCGTCGTCCGACCAGCCGTGTTCGTCGTCGCCGATGAGGAAGCGGTTGGGGTCGGCCGACAGGGTGGTTTTGCCCGTTCCGGACAGGCCGAAGAAGAGGGCCACGTCGCCACCCGGCCCCACGTTGGCCGAGCAGTGCATGGGCAAGACGCCGTGTTCGGGCAGCAGCGCGTTCATCACGCTGAAGATGGACTTCTTGATCTCCCCGGCGTACTGCGTGCCGACGATGAGCACGAGGCGCTTTTCGAAGCTGATGCCGACAAACACTTCCGAGTTCGTGCCGTGGACGGCGGGGTTCGCCTGATAGCCGGGCGCGGAAATGACGGTGAAGGCCGGGCGGTGGGTGGCCAGCTCTTCCGGCGTCGGGCGGAGGAACAGCTGGCGGGCGAAGAGGTTGTGCCAGGCCGTCTCCGTCACCACGCGCAGGGGGAGCCGGTAGGACGGGTCCGCGCCGGCGAAGCCGTCAAACACGAACAGCTCGCGCCCTTTCAGGTACGCGAGGACGTCGGCCAGCAGCCGGTCAAAGGCTTCCGGTGCGAAGGGCTGGTTGACGGGCCCCCAGGCGATGCGGTCGCGCATCGACGGCTCGTCGACGATGAACTTGTCTTTGGGGGAGCGGCCCGTGTATTTCCCGGTGGTGACGGCGAGCGCGCCATCCGCCGTCAGAAGCCCCTCCCCGCGCTGGATGGCCTGCTCCACAAGGGCCGCCGCGGAGAGGTTGGCGTACACGGTGCTTTCGGCCAGCACCTCGTCGAGGGAGTGTTTGACGGTTTGGGTGTCCATACGATCGTTCCTTTCCGTTAGAGTGTTGCGGATAAAAGCGGATGGCCACGTCTGGAAGGGAAACGTCAAATGGCCATCACAACAACGCCAATCTCGCTAAACAGTATAGCACATTTAGCGGAATCGTCCATCCTTTCTCCGCCTATGACAACAAACTGTAAACGTTCGAAATTCCCTTTGACGACATGCTGGCTATGTCGGCCGGGCTGATCGGCGTTTTGCCGCCCAGACCAGGAAGACCATGGGATAGACTGCAAAGAGCAGGGCTGAGGCGCGATACATCGCCGCGAAGCCGATTTGGCTGGCAAAGGGGCCCAGGAGCATGGCACCGCCACCGATGCCCAGGTCGAAGGCGGAATAGAATGTGGCCGTGGCCGCCCCCCGCTTGTGAAGGGGCACACGTTGGATCAGCCAGGCCTGCAACGTGGGCTGGATGCTGCCGAAGGCGATGCCGTACAGCATGCCGGCCCACACCAGGTCGCGCGAAGTTGCGGCATGGGACAGCGCGAGCAGTCCCGCGAAGCCGAAGCCTGCGCCGGGGACGAGGACCCAGAACGGACCTTTCCGGTCGTGGAGAATGCCGGCGATGGGGCGGGCGACGAGCAAAAACAGAGCGTTGACCGTGAAAAACAACCCGACGTTGGCGATTCCGATCTCGTTTCCGAACAGCGGAAGAAAGGTGATGATTCCTCCGTAGGTGAAGGTCATGAGCATGACGAGAATGGAGGGGAACAGCGCGCTGCTCTCGAATAAACCGGCCCACAACGGCGGCTTCGCCATGGCGGTCTCGCTTTTCAGCAGGGGTGGAATGCGCACCACCTGGCCCAAGGCCAGGGAGGTCAGCGTGCTTGCGGCTGCGAGCAGAAACAGGACGCCGGGACCGAACCGGTTGAGGATCCATATGCCCAACAGCGGGCCGACGGCCATGGCCAGCGTGGTGGAAAAACCGAAGTACCCCATCCCTTCCCCCCGCCGGGAGGGCGGAATCAGATCGGATGCCATCGTCCCGAAGGCGGTGGTGGACAAGCCCCATCCGATGCCGTGCAGAACGCGCAGCGCCAGGATGTGGTGAACGGAGGCGGCCCACCCATATCCAGCGATGGCCAGCAGGTTGAGGAGCAGGCCGGCCACCAGAACCTTCTTGCGTCCCGTCCGGTCGAGCGCTGCACCGGCGAACGGGCGAATGAGCAGGGCGAAAACGGTGAACAAGCCGGTGACGAGGCCGACGTCCGTCTGGTTGCCCCCATGGTGGGATATGTAAAGGGGGATGGTGGGGACGAGCATTTGAAAACCGAAAAATTGGAAAAGATTGGCCAGCGAAAGCAGGACAAAATCTTTTGTCCAAAGTTTTTCTTTCAATTGCTTCACAGATTGGCCCATCTTTGCACCTCTTCCATCATTTCCGAGGGTTCGCGTGGATCTCCCTTCTGCTCCGGCGGGGCGGGACGGGACGGGCGAAAACGGCTTGTCGGCCTTTCTTGGCGGCGAAAGGGGCGATGGTTGGTGGCGCGCTCGTCTTGCCTATTGTATTCCCGTATCTTCCGTTTCATCAACCGCTGCCCTTTGCCGTGTTCACCCGGTCGCCGGGCTGGCAGCGGATGCGAAAAAGCGAAACGGCTGCCGACCGAGCGTGGTCGACAGCCGTGGCCGTGGTTAGCGATTGGCCTTGAGTGCGGCGGCGATGCGGGCCACGCGCTCGCCGAGGCGGGCGGCCATGGTTTTCTCCCGCTCGTCCGGCATGCGCGAGCCGTCCGGGCCGGCCAACGTTGAGGCGCCGTAGGGCGTCCCGCCGATGCCCTCGGCGGTGAGCTGTTCCGGGTTTTCGCCGTACGGCAGGCCGACGTAGATCATGCCGAAGTGGAGGAGCGCCACCAAGGTGGTGAGGAGGGTCGTCTCCTGGCCGCCGTGGATGGAACCGGTGCTCGTGAAGACGGCCGTGGGTTTGCCTTCCAGCGCGCCGCTGGCCCACAAGGCGCCGGCGGTGTCGAGGAACTGCTTCATCTGGGCCGGCATCACACCGTAGCGGGTGGGCACGCCCCAGATGATGCCGTCGGCCCACTTCAGGTCGTCATGGGTGGCCTCGGGGATGTCCTTCTGCGCCTCTTGCGCCTTCACGTAGGCCTCCTGCGCCGACATGGCCTTCCGGGCCGCTTCGAATTCCGGCACCTTGGCGATTTTCACGTTGGCGCCGGCGCGCTTGGCCCCTTCGGCGACGGCCTTGGCCATCTCAAAGATATGGCCATAGGCGCTGTAGTAGACGACAAGGATGTTGGGATTGGCCATCTGCGGTTCACTCCTTTTGCCAAAGAGTCGTTGCCACCAGGTGGGCATGGCGCGTTCCTCCTGGTCGGGAATGCATGCGGGAGGGGGCTGGTGAATATCTCGAATTTGAACATCTCGATTTCGAGATAATTGTACCCCGGGGTGCGCGGGCGCGTCAAGGGGTCCGCCCAGCATTTGACCGAACCCTTTCCTTCGAATAGAATGTTCCCACAGCAATGTTTTCTATGCGCAAACGTGTCGGCAAGCGCGTGTGCGCCTCGAGAGGGAACCCCGCCATTCCAAGAGGCGAAGCGTTGGCAAGGAGTGGACGCGATGACCCGACTGCCGGCGGAGACGGAGCGCGCGTTGCACCTGTTCCGCGTGCTCGTGCGCGCCCACCGCAGCGTGGTGGAACATTCGGTTCGTGACATCAAGTCCCACGGGCTTAACCCGACGGAATTTGCCGTGCTGGAGCTTTTGTACCACAAGGGCCCGCAGCCGCTCCAGCGCATTGCCACGAGCATTTTGCTCGCCAGCGGCAGCGTGACGTATGTGGTGGACAAGCTGGAGAAGAATGGCATGCTGCGGCGGGAAGCCTGCCCGACGGACCGCCGCGTCGTGTACGCCGTGCTGACCGACCAGGGCAGGGCCCTCTTGGAGCGCATCTTTCCCGCCCACGCCGAAGCCATTCGCCGCGCGGTGGGCGGACTGTCGGCCGACGAGCAGGAGACGCTGATCGCGCTCCTGAAACGGATGGGCTTGCACGCCCAGCGCCTGCTCGACGAGGCGGGCGCGAGGAAAGGTTGAGGCGCCACCATGGTGACGCATATCGTGAGCAAAGGAGAAAGCGGCAAGAAGCTGCATCGCTTGCTGCGCCACCTGCTGCCGAATATGCCCCTCGGACGGCTGTACAAGCTGATCGACAAGGGGCTC
Organism: Calditerricola satsumensis; assembly: GCF_014646935.1. Taxonomy (GTDB): domain Bacteria; phylum Bacillota; class Bacilli; order Calditerricolales; family Calditerricolaceae; genus Calditerricola; species Calditerricola satsumensis. The sequence goes on from NZ_BMOF01000001.1 coordinate 62,819, forward strand.
GTGCGGGTGAACGGCAAGCGCAAGAAGAAGGACTACGCCGTGGCCGAGGGCGACGTGCTCACCTTTTTCATGGCGGAGGAGGAGTTTCGTCAGGCGGCATCCGGCCCGCGCCGACCGAAATTCATCGGCGTGCCAACGGACCTTGACGTGGTGTACGAGGATGACGCGCTCCTCGTGATCAACAAGCCCCCGGGTCTTTTGGTTCATCCCGACCGGACGGAGTACAAGAACACGCTCATTGCCCGCGTGCATGCCTACCTGTACCGAAAGGGCGAACTGGATAGCCGGGTCTTTTTGCCCGCGGCGGCAGGCCGCCTGGACCGCAATACGAGCGGGCTGGTCCTCATCGGCAAGACGGCGGGGATGCTCCATCAGCTCAACCGGTGGCACCAGGAGCGGGCCATCGGCAAGGTCTACCTGACCGTGGTGGAAGGGACGCCGCCGGCGGAAGGGGAGATTCGCCGCGCCCTCGTGCGCGACCCGGATGCCAACCGGACCTGCGTGGCTTCCGGCGGCAAGGAGGCGGTCACGCGCTACCGCGTGCTTGACGCGCGGGGCGGGTATGCGCTGGTGGAGGTGGAGCTCGTCAGCGGGCGCACGCACCAGATCCGCGCCCACTTTCAGAGCATTGGCCATCCGCTGCTTGGGGACGTCAAGTATGGTGGACGGCCGGCCTTTGGGGTGAACCACCAGCTGCTGCACGCCTGGCGCGTGACGTTGCCCGACGGCCGCGCGTTTGTGGCGCCGCTGCCGGATCGTTTCGCCCGTGTGGTGCAGGCCATCGGCTTGCGCGTGCCGGAGGAGGAGGGAACCCGATGATGGACCGCATCGCGCTGGAAGGCATGGTCTTTTACGGGTACCACGGGGTGTATCCCGAAGAGCGGCGGCTCGGCCAGCGCTTTGTCGTCGACCTGGTCCTGGGCGTCGACTTGCGTGAGGCCGGGCGGTCCGATCGCCTTGAGGCCAGCGTCGATTATGTCCAGGTGTACCGGGATGTGCGCGCCGTGGTCGAGGGCGAGCCGTATCGGCTCCTGGAAGCGGTGGCCGAGCGCATTGCCCAGGTGGTTCTTGCCCGTTACCCGCGCGTGGTACGGGTCACGGTGACGGTGAAGAAGCCGGCGGTGCCCCTGCCCGGCCCGTTGGCCCACGCAGCGGTAACCCTGTCACGAACGCGGGAAGACATCCTGCCGCGGGAAGGCATGGCCGGCGAGGACGAACGCGAAGCGGAGGCGAGGGGATGAAGGCCGAAAGAGGATGCCGTGCGGCGGCGCGCACCCTTGACAAGTGGTACGAATGCAGTTTTCGCGAGGACTACCTGCTCGTTTACCGCCACCGTGACAAGGCGGCGGCGGAACGGGAACTGGGGGCGCTCCTCGACTTCTTGAACCTGCCGTCCGGATCTCGGGTGCTGGACGCCTGCTGCGGCACCGGGCGGCACAGCGTCGTCCTCGCGCGGCGGGGCTACCGCGTGGTGGGGGTGGACCTTTCGGAGGTCTTGCTCGCCCGCGCGCGGGCGAACGCCGCCGGACTGCCCGTGCGGTTTGTGCGCCAGGACGTGCGCATGTTGGACGTGGGCGGCGATTTTGACGCCGTCTTCAACCTGTTTACCAGCTTCGGGTATTTTTCCGATGCCGACAACCAACGGGCCCTCTGCCGCATGGCGCGGGCGCTTCGACCCGGTGGCGTCTTCGTTCTCGATTACTTGAACCCTGCCTACGTGCGGCGGACGCTCGTTCACCGGTCCGTGCGGACGGTCGAAGGCACACGCATTGAAGAGACGCGGGCGATCGTCGACGCGCCGGTGCCGCGCGTGGAGAAAACCATTGTCGTCGCCGATTCTCGCGGCACTCGCACCTATCGGGAATCGGTGCGCCTCTATTCCCCAGTGGAAATGTCCCGCCTGCTGGAGAACGCCGGTTTGCGTATCCGGTATTGGTTTGGCGACTACACCCTCACCGCCTACGACGAGGCCCGCTCGCCGCGCATGATCGTGGTGGCGGAGCGGATGGGATCGGGTGCGCCAGCGGGCGGGGGCACAGTCGAACGGAACGAGGGCGATAGGGGAGGGAAGGACGTGTGATCCCTGCAGGGTTGTGGGCGATCAGCGCGCTGATCGGCGCCGCCTTTACGGTGCGCATCGGGATCCGGTTCTGGCGCACGGGCAAGCCGCATCATGCCGCCTGGTTCGTCGGGTTTGCACTGTACACCTTCACCGCGCTGGCCAGCGCGCTCGCCTACTTGGTGGGCTGGAACCCGTGGTTGTACAAGCTGTGGTATGTGGCCGCGGCGGCTTTGGTGGCCTTCCTCGGAGCTGGGGAGCTGTATTTTTTGGTTCGGCCGCGGTGGGTTCACGCCTTTTTGGGGGCGATGGTCCTCGTGACGCTGACCATGCTGGGGAAGACCCTGACCGCGCCCGTCGACGTCTTGCGCCTTGAGGCCGGCGGCGAGATCGGCGGCGAGGCCTTGCCCGGGAGCGTGCGCCTCTTTTCGCCTCTTCTCACCGTTCCCGGCAGCCTGGCACTGATCGGCGGGGCGCTGTGGTCCGGGCTGCGCCACCGATCGGCTGCCGGCCTGTGGGTGGCGGCGGGTGCGCTCATCATGGCCAGCGGTGGCCTGCTGACGCGACTCGGGTTTGCGGAGCTGTTGCCGGTGGCCAATTCCGTCGGCGTGATCCTGCTCTATGCCGGATACGCCCTCGCCGGCGCCCACCAGCAGGAACGCGAAACGGTGCCGGAGAAGACGGCCGGATGACGTGTGCCGAAGCGCGAAAGAAGTGCGGCAACCCGATACAGGCGGGGGCATGGCCAGGCGGGGGCATGGCCCCCGCGTTTTCGTTGCGGCAGACGGCGATGTGAAGGAGGCGATGGGGATGACGGTCTTTCTCGGACCGGACGCCTTCGCCGACGTGGCGGAGGCGACGCGGCGGGAGTGGCTGGAGACGAACGGCTTGGGCGGCTACGCCATGAACACAGTGGGCCAGATGCCGACGCGCAAGTATCACGGGTACCTGACGGCGTCGCTGCGTCCGCCGACGGACCGGGTGAATCTCGTCCCGCACCTGGAGGAGGCGCTGTGGGTCGACGGTCGGCCGCACCGGCTGTCCGGCGCCTTTGTTCCGGGCGGGATGGAGACCCCTGAACTGGCGTGCTTTCGCCAGTTCGCCCTGACCCCCTTTCCGACGTGGACCTTCGCTGTGGGCGACGTGACGGTGGTCAAGCGCGTGGCCATGGTGCACGGCGAAAACGCCACGGTGGTCGCCTATCGCGTGATCGGCGGCGCGGGCCGCTCCGTGGCGTTGACCGTGCGCCCGCATGTGGCTGGCCGCGATCATCACGCCACCCTCGCGCCGGAGGAAGGGCGGTTTTCCGTTCACCTGCAGCCGACGGGGGACGGATTTGTCCTGGCCGTGCGCCTTGAGGTGCTGGAGAAGGCGGCCCTCCTTCTCGCCACCCGCGGAACCTTTGACGCGCATCCCGAGCGGCGCAAGCTGCGCTATCCCGAGGAGGAGCGGCGCGGCGAGGGCGGCCATGTGGAGGCGTGCTGGGTGCCGGGGACGTGGCGCGCCGAGCTGCGCGACGGGGACGAGGTGCACCTGGTGCTGGCCCTTGGCGACGGCGCGGCGGATTCGGCGCGCGCGGCGGCGGAGGCCTACGCCGATCCAACCACGCTCGTGGAAGCGGAAGCGGCGCGGCGCGCCCGTCTGGCCGAGGCGGCGGGCTTTGCCCATCCGCTGTGGCGCCGCCTGGCGGTGGCCGCCGACCAGTTCCTCGTGTTCCGCGAGACCACCGGCACGACGAGCGTCATCGCCGGGTACCCCTGGTTCAACGATTGGGGGCGCGATGCCCTCATCGCCCTGCCCGGATTGACGCTGGCCGTGGGGCGGCCGGAGGTGGCGCGCGAGATCCTCCTCACCTATGCCCGGCACGTGCGTGACGGACTCATCCCCAACATGTTCGCCGACCGCGGGGAGGAGCCGCTGTACAACGCGGTGGACGCCCCGCTGTGGTTCTTTGAGGCGGCGGCCAAGTACTGGAAGCACACCGGCGACGGCGCGTTCCTGCGCGACCACCTCCTCGACGCGATGAGCCAGATCGTGCATGGCTACCTCAAGGGCACGCGCCACGGCATCCGCGTCGATGCCGACGGCCTGGTGCGGGCCGGGGAGCCGGGGGTGCAGCTGACGTGGATGGACGCCAAGGTGGGCGATTGGGTGGTGACGCCGCGCGGCGGCAAGCCGGTGGAAGTGCAGGCCCTGTGGTACAACGCCCTGCGGATCATGGGGGCCCTCTCCCGCGCCTGCGGCCAGGAGGATCCCTTTACGGCCCTGGCCGAAAAAACGAAGGCCTCCTTTGAGGAGGCCTTCTGGAACGAAGAGGGGGGGTACTTGTACGACGTCGTCGGCGACGGCGGCGAGAAGGACCCTGCGCTGCGCCCCAACCAGATCTTCGCCGTGTCCCTGACCTACCCGATCTTGCCGCCCGACAAGCAGCGCCGCGTCGTCGACGCCGTTTGGCGACACCTGCTCACGCCGTACGGGCTGCGCACCCTCGCCCCGCACGACCCGCAGTACCGCGGGACGTACGGGGGCGACCGCTGGGCGCGCGACGCGGCGTACCACCAGGGAACGGTATGGCCGTGGCTGCTTGGGCCCTTCATCCGCGCCTTCCTGCGCGTCTACGGCGACGATCCGGCCAAAGTGGCCCTGACCCGCTCCTGGCTGGAGGGCTTTGCCGCCCACCTGGCCGACGCCGGTGTGGGCAGCGTGTCCGAGGTGTTTGACGGCGACTTCCCCCACCGTCCCGGCGGCTGCATCGCCCAGGCGTGGAGCGTGGCCGAACTCTTGCGGGCGTGGGTGGAGGACGTCAGTCCGGCCAGCGCCAGCCTTTCGGATAGTGGTTTTTGAGCTGGCCGCCGACCTGCTTTCCCCAACCGAGCGGAAAGCCGTCGACGGTGACCACCGTCCAGCCGGCCTCGCCCGCCCGGGTCAGCGGCTCGCCGCGCAGATAGGCCCGCACGGCCGGGTCGTCGGCGGCGAAGTCGGCGCGCCGGCGGAAGGCGTCGCCCGGCAGGCCGAGGGCGAGCACATGCCCCGGTTCAAAGCGGTCCTTCTTCACCGCGCCGAGGGGCCAGCCAAAACGGACGATGCGCAGCCCGCCGAGGTCGGGCAGCGTGTCGTGGTCGTCGGGCAGGCGGTACAGGAAGGCGCCAACCAGGGCGAAGTCTCCGTCGACGGTCCGCGTCAGGGCCTCGCCTTCAAAGCGCCGGTACAGGGCGACGGCGTCGGCCACGGCGCCGGTTGGGCGCGGGCGCATGCGGCGCCGGCTGTCCGCGGCAGCTTCAGCTTCGGGCTCCGGTTCACCTGCATCCGGGCGCTTTTCCAGCAGGGCGAGGAAATGCCCTTCGCCGCGCACGCGGTGGGGCCACAGGCGCATGGCGCGCGCGAGGGCAGGGCGGCCGTCCGCCCATTCCGGGCGGCCCGGCGCGAAATGGGGCGCCGGCGGCGGGGCCACCAGGTCAAAGGCCGGGTGTTCGTCCAGGAATTGGGCGATGACCCGCTCGTTCTCCTCGGGGGCGAAGGTGCAGGTGGAGTAGACGAGCCGTCCGCCGGGGCGCAGCATGGCCGCCGCGCTGCGCAAGATGGCCAGCTGCCGCCGGGCGTGGGGCTCAAGCTGCTTTTCGTCCCACTCCTTGATCGTGTCCGGGTCTTTGCGGAACATGCCTTCCCCCGAGCAGGGCGCGTCCACCAGGATGCGATCGAAAAAGGCGGCAAAGCGCGCCTCGAGCCGGTCGGGGGACTCGTTCAGCACGAGGGTGTTTTTCACCCCGAACCGTTCCAGGTTGACCACCAGGGCCTTGACGCGCGCCGGGTGAATCTCGTTGGCCACGAGCAGGCCCTGGTCGCCCATGCGCTGGGCCAGGTGCGTCGTCTTGCCGCCGGGGGCGGCGCACAGGTCGAGCACGCGCTCGCCGGGCTGCGGGTCGAGGAGGACCGCCGCGGCCATGGCGCTGGGCTCCTGCAGGTAGTACAGCCCGGCGGCGTGATAGGGATGCTTGCCGGGCTGGGCCGCTTCGTCGCAGGAGAAGCCTTCCGGACACCACGGCACCGGGGCAAGGGAAAGCCCCAGGCGGCGCGCCAGCTCGTCCGGGGCGATCTTCAGCGTGTTGACGCACAGGCCGTGGGTGCGCGGCTTTCGGTAGCTGGCCACAAAGGCTTCGAATTCCGCCGGGCCCAAGAGTGCGCGCATGCGCTGAAGAAAGGCGGGAGGGAGTTTCGTTTCCACCCAAACCGCTCCTTTCGCATCGGAAAAAGAACTATAGGGGAGCGCTGAAGATACGCGTCCGTCCCTACGGCAGAAGACCCTGCTGGACGCGGGCAGGTTTTGGTATACTCGTGTGTACCAACGCGAAGACGAGTTCTGCCGCGTTGTGAACGGGGAGAAGGAGGGGATGTCCCATGGCCAAACATCGGATCACGCTGGAGTACTGCACCCTTTGAAGCTACGAGCCCCACGCCGTCCGGGTGACGGCGGAACTGCTCGACGGGCTCAAGGGGCGTTTGGAAACGGTGACGCTCATTCCCTCGTCGGGGGGACGCTTTGAGGTGTCCGTCGACGACAAACGGGTCTATTCCAAGCTGGAGACGGGCCGCTTCCCCGAAGACGGCGAGGTGCTGCGCCTCATTCGCGCGCATCTCGGCGAACCGGACGCGTCCTGACCCATTGTACCATAGCGCCGAGTGGGCGGAACGAAGCCCTGGCGTGCATAACGGCGCCGGACGTGGGACAGACTAGCGGCGACACGCCGCATTCGACCACGCCGGCGCCCTTTTGTGCGCCAAAGGAGGGAGACCATGGTCGAACTGGAATGGGCCCTGGCTGGGTGCAGCGGGGAGTACGGGAAAATTCGCGCCGTGCTCGAGAGCGAGGGGTTCGTCCTGGGCGGCGGGTGGGAGTACGACCACGCCTATTTTGACCGGGAGCTGGCGCGCACGGAGGGCGAGACGGTCTACCTGCGCGTTCCCGTCACCGCCGAACAGGGGACCATCGGGCAGGACGACGCCCGCGTGCGCCTCGGCACGCCCTTTGTGCTCAACCACGTGGTGCACCTCGGCTCCCACATCGACCGGGCGGAGGCCATTCCCAACCCGTTTCTCAACCAGTTTTCTCCTCCGCGCGAGCGCGACGGCAGCGTGACGCCGGAGTGGGTGGAGGCGGGGCGCACGGTGCTCGCGCGCGTCTCGCCGGCCCTCGACGCGGCGCTTGCCGAACGCGGGGCAGAAAAGTAAACTTTGTGAACAAAACTGGTTGACGAAAAACCCGCTGCCTCTTTATGCTGGAGGTGAGATCGTAGGCGCGCAGGGATAAACCGGTGCGCCGGATCGCCGTCGAACAAAGGAGGCGGATGGGGAGATGCGACCGTCAACGTTTCGCTTGATGCGCCTGGTGGTTGCGGCGCTGTTTCTCGCTTTCGTGACCGTGCTGGGGCAGGTGGCCATACCCTTGCCGTTTACCCCGGTGCCGATTACGGGCCAAACCCTCGGGGTGATGCTGGCCGGCGCCCTCTTGGGGGCGCGACTGGGCTTTCTTTCCATGGCCCTGTTCGTGCTCCTCGTGGCGGTGGGGTTGCCGCTGCTTTCGTCCGGCAAGGGCGGCATCGGCGCGCTCTTGGGCCCCACCGGCGGGTACGTGCTGGGCTTTCCCGTGGCCGCGGGGGTGACGGGCTGGCTGGTGGAGCGGTTTGAGAAGGGCGGGCGTCCCGTTGGCCCGGCCAAGCTCTTTGCGGCCATCGCCGCCGGCGGCCTTGTCGTCGAATATGTCTTGGGGGCGTCGTGGCTGGCGGTGGTGGCCAGCTTGACCCCGGTGCAGGCGCTCGTGAACGGGGTGCTCCCCTTCATTCCGGGTGACGTCCTGAAGGCGGTGCTTGCCGCCCTCTTGGCTGCTGCCATCCGTCGCGCTTATCCGGTGCGTCAGCGGCTTGGCGGCGTGCCAATGGGCCAAGCCTAAGCAGGCAGTCGCCGCGCCGACGGGAACGAATGGGCGAGCGCCCCACAGCGCGTCACGTCGCGGCGAGGCTCGTTTGCGCCCCACGTTTTGGCGGTGGCGGCGCGGACGAGCCTCCTTCCGTTTTCTTTGCGCCATTGCGCGGAGGGGTTATACTGTAAGAGGTAGGATGCGGAAAGGGTGTTGGATGACGATGGACCTTGCAGTCCTTGCGACCGTCGCGCGAGACGCGGTGCGCGAAGCCGCCGACTACGTGCGCCGGCGCCTGCACGAGCCGATCGAGGCGATGCGCAAGTCCGAACGCGGGGACCTCGTGACCGAAGTGGACCGGACCGTGGAGCGCATGATCGTCGAGCGGGTGCTTCGGGCGTTTCCCGATCACGGCATTCTCGGCGAGGAAGGGGTCTTCACCCGCGCCGAGGCCCCCTCGCCCGATGTGCCGCTGTGGGTGATCGACCCCATCGACGGGACGACCAACTTCGTGCACCAGCGGATCAACTTTGTCCTCTCCCTGGCGGTGTACCAGGGCGGCGAGGGCCTCGTGGGGATCGTCTACGACCCCTTGCGCGACGAGTGGTTTGAGGCCCGCCGCGGCGAGGGGGCCACGCTGAACGGCCGGCCCATCCGCGTGCGGCCAAACGCCGACCGCCTCGAGGAGGCGCTGGTCGTCACGTCGCTCTTCTGGTCGCGCTATGCCGAGCGGTTCGGCCTCACCGACAAGATCCGCGAGCTGGGTCGTCGCGTTCGCGGCATGCGCCTGTACGGGGCGGCGGCGCTGGAGCTGGCCTATGTGGCGTGCGGGCGCCTCGACGGATACTTTTCGCCGTCGCTGTCGCCATGGGATTTTGCCGCCGGCGCGTTGCTCGTAAAGGAGGCCGGCGGGATGGTCACGACGGTGGACGGCAAGCCCCTGTCCCTGGAGGGCCGAACCACGGTGCTCGCCGGCGCGCCGGCGATCTACCGCGCCTTGCGCGGCTACCTGGAACCGTCCTTGGCCGATAAGGGCGGCGAAAGAAACGCCCGCCAGGATTCCTGACGGGAATCCGGCGGGCCTAACCGATGGTGAGCACCGCGTACCGAGCGGCCAGCTCCAGGAAATGCTTCATGGTGGAGATTTCGCCGGCGATGAGCTTCCCTTCCAAGCCGTAGGCGTCGACGCAGGTTTTGCACGCCAGCACGGGAACGCCCTTTTCCGCCAGCTCCTTCAGGTGCACCGCGGCCAGCGACTGTTCCGTCAGGGCAAAGACGCCGCGGTTGACGCAAAACACGGCCGCCGGCAGTTCTTCCTGCTGCTTGAGCAGGGCGAAGAAGGTTTCGAGCACCGTTTCGCCGAGCTCGGCGTCGCCCTTTCCGAATTGATCCGACGTGACGAGGATGACCTTGTCCTTCATCGATTCCCCTCCTCCTTTTCATTGCCCAGTATACCCCAGGGCATGCCCGTTGCCTAGGGAGCGGTTCCGGCGAGGCGTGGGAACTGCCAGAAAAGTCATCCGAGCAGGCGATCGAGATCAACGGCGTGGCGAAAGGAGTGCGGCTCATGGAGAAGGTCTGGGTGGAGTTGTACCGCGAATTGACGGAGGCGCCCGGCGCACCTGGCTTTGAGGACGAGGTGCGGGCTATTCTGCGGCGTCATCTGTCCGCTTATGCCGACGACGTGGTGACCGATCATCTGGGAAGCCTCTTCGGCGTGCGCCGCGGGCCGGAGGGCGGCCCGACGGTGATGGTGGCCGGCCACATGGACGAGGTGGCCTTTTTGGTCACCCGCGTGACGGAACAGGGCTTCGTCAAGTTTCAGCCCCTCGGCGGCTGGTGGAACCAGGTGCTCTTGGCCCAGCGGGTGGAGATCGTGACCGAACGGGGACGCGTGAGCGGCGTCATCGGCTCCGTTCCGCCTCACCTGCTATCGGAGGAGCGGCGCAAGCGTCCGGTGGAGATCAAGGACATGTTCATCGACATCGGCGCCGCCAGCGCGGAGGAGGCCGAAGCCCTCGGGGTGCGGCCCGGCCAGCCGATCGTGCCGGTGTGCCCGTTTACCGAGCTGGCCGGCGGCAAGCGGCTCATGGCCAAGGCGTGGGACAACCGGTTCGGCTGCGGCCTGGCCGTTGAGCTGCTCAAGGAAGTGGCCGGCGAGGCGCTCCCCCACACCCTCTACGCCGGGGCGACGGTGCAGGAGGAGGTGGGCCTGCGCGGGGCGGCCACGGCGGCGAACCGCATCCGGCCGGATGTGTTCTTCGCGCTGGAGTGCAGCCCGGCCGGCGACACCCCCGGGGTGGACGACGGGTTTGGCAAGCTGGGCGGCGGGGCGCTCATCCGCCTGTATGACCGCACGATGATCGCCCATCCGGCGCTGCGCGACTTCTTGCTCGACGTGGCCGAAGCGGAACGGATCCCGTACCAGTTCTTCATCTCCCAGGGCGGCACCGATGCTGGCCGCGTGCACGTGTCCGGAACGGGCGTGCCCTCGGCGGTGATCGGCGTCTGCGCGCGCTACATCCACAGCCATGCGGCCATTGTGGACGTCGGCGATCTTCTTGCCGCCAAGCGCCTTCTGCTCGCCGTGATTCGCCGCTTGGACCGCGCGACGGTGGAGGCGATTCGACGGTACGCCTAAGGCCGCGGGCGGTTCGGGGCACGGGGTCCGGCTTGGCGTGGGAACGCCCCGTCATACAATGGGATCGGAGAAGAACGGCGAGAGGAGATGGGCCATGCCAAGCCTGGGCATTCTGTCGTGCCACAGCGTCCGCCGGGGCAATCCGCTGTCCCAACCGGGGCTGTTTCGCCAGTACTGCGAAGTGGGGCGACGCGTCGGATTGGACGTGTTCGTCTTTTCGCCCCGCGACATCGATTGGCGCCGGGGCCGCATTGCGGGGTATGTGTGGAAGGGCGGGCGGTGGCAACGGGCGCCCTTCCCGTTCCCCGATCTCGTGATGGACTGCTGCCGCTGTCTGGGCACTGAGGAGATGCGCCGCACGCGCGTGGCCCTGCGCGCGTTGCGGCGGCACGGCGTGCGCCTTCTTGGCGTCGCCTTGCCGGGAAAGTGGCCGGTGTACCGGCGGCTTGTGGGCACGGCCGCGGCGCGGTGGCTGCCCGAGACGGTGCTGTATGCCGGGTGGGCATCGGTGGAACCCCTGCTGGCGCGGCACGGGCGGGCGGTGATCAAACCCTCGGTGGGCACGTCCGGTGCGGGGGTGCTGTTGCTGGAGCGTTTCGGCGGCGGCTTGCGCATTCGCGGCCGGACGATGCGCAACGGCGTTTTCTACCGGGTGTTTTCGCGTGCGCGCGACGCGGCGGCGTTCCTCGACCGGTGGACGGCGGGCCGCCGGTTTGTCGTGCAGCAGGGCATCAACCTGCTCCAGTGGGACGGGCGGGTGGCCGACGTGCGGGCGTTTGTGCAAAAGAACGCCGCCGGCGCATGGGAGCTCGTCGCCGCCGGCGGGCGGGTGGGTCCGCGGGACAGCGCCACCTCCAACCTGCACGGCGGCGGCCAAGGCGTGCCCCTTGCCGCGCTGCTGAAGCCGCTGGATCCGGCGGAACGGGCGCGCATTCAAGCGGAGCTGCGCGAGCTGGCCCTGACGGTGGCCCGGGCGGTGGAGCAGGCGTTTGGCCCGCTGTTTGAGCTGGGCCTGGATGTGGGGATCGACGGGGACGGCCGGCTGTGGCTGCTCGAGGTCAACTCCAAGCCCGGGCGCGCCCTGTATGCCCGCATCGGCGACCGGGCGGGGGCGCGAGCCGTGGTGGAAAACCCCATTCGCTATGCGGCCCGTCTGTGCCATCGATGACGAAAGATTCTGCCGAACGCGGGATGCCGAACAGGAATTGACGTTCGGGGGCGCGAAAAGATTGTGTTATGATGAGAAGAGACAATCTTTGCGCAAAAGGAAGGAGCGTAGGGGTATGGCAGGCGTCAAGCTCGTTCATGTGTGGAAGCGGTATGGCGATGTCGTCGCGGTAAAGGATTTTAATCTCGAGATTCACGACAAGGAATTTATCGTGTTTGTTGGCCCGTCCGGTTGCGGCAAGTCGACCACGCTGCGCATGATCGCCGGGCTGGAGGAGATCACGGAAGGGGAATTGTACATCGGCGATCGCCTGGTCAACGACGTGCCCCCAAAGGACCGGGATATCGCCATGGTCTTTCAAAACTATGCCCTGTATCCGCACATGAACGTGTACGAGAACATGGCCTTCGGGCTGAAGCTGCGCAAGGTGCCGAAGGACGAAATCGACCGCCGCGTGCGCGAGGCGGCGCGCATCCTCGGCATTGAGCAATACCTTGACCGCAAACCGAAAGCGCTTTCCGGAGGCCAGCGGCAGCGCGTTGCCCTTGGCCGGGCCATCGTGCGCGAACCGCAGGTGTTCTTGATGGACGAGCCGCTGTCCAATCTGGACGCCAAGCTGCGCGTGCAGATGCGCGCCGAAATCCTCAAGCTCCACGAGCGCCTGCAGACGACGTTCATCTACGTGACCCACGACCAGACGGAAGCGATGACCATGGCCTCGCGCATCGTGGTCATGAAGGATGGCGTCATCCAGCAGGTCGGCACGCCGCAGGAGGTGTACGACTACCCGGCCAACGTCTTCGTGGGCGGGTTCATCGGGTCGCCGCCGATGAACTTTGTCAAGGGCGGCTTGGTGGAAGAGGGCGACCGGGTGCGCTTCAAGGCCGGCGCGCTGGACATCGTCGTGCCCGATGGCAAGGCCAAGGGCCTCAAGGCCAAAGGGTATACCGGCAAGGAGATTTATCTCGGCATTCGTCCGGAAGACATTCACGACGAGCCGCTGTTCCTCGAGTCGGCACCGGACAGCCAATTCCACGCGCGGGTCGAGGTGACGGAGCTGACCGGATCGGAGCGCTTCCTGCACCTGGACATCGGCACCGAGAACACCATCACCGCGCGCGTCGACGCCCGCTCGGCGGTCAAGGTCGGGGACAACCTGCGCTTGGCCTTTGACCCGAACAAGCTGCACTTCTTTGACGTGCAAACGGAAGAGCGGATTGCGGTGTGAGGCGGGCGGTTGCGCGATGGCAGGCAAGCGGCTGTGGATCGGCGTGGACATTGGGGGGACGGCGATCAAGGCCGGTGTCGTCGACGAAGGGGGGCGCATCGTCGAAAAGCGCGAGATCCCCACGGCGACCCATGAGGGGCCCGACCGCGTGCTCGAGCGGCTGGTGAACCTCATCGTGGAGCTGAAAAGCGTGGCCGATGACGCCGGCGCAGCGGTGGGCGGCGTCGGCGTGGGCGTGCCGGGGCCGGCCCTCGATGTGGAGCGGGGAGTGGTCATCCAGGCGGTCAACCTGGGATGGGAGAACGTCCCGCTGCGCGACCGGCTGGTGGCCGGGCTGCCCGGCCTTCCCGTGGCCGTCGACAATGACGCCAACCTGGCCGCCCTCGGCGAAGCGTGGACCGGTGGCGGCAGGGGGGCGCAGGACCTCCTGGTCATCACCGTGGGCACCGGCGTCGGCGGCGGCGTGGTGATCGGCGGACGCGTCCATCATGGCGCCGATGGCCTGGCAGGGGAAATCGGCCATGTGACGGTGCGGCCGGAGGGCGGCCACCGGTGCAATTGCGGCAAGACCGGCTGCCTCGAGACGGAGGCGTCGGCCACGGCGATCATCCGCGAGGCGACGGCGGCGGCGCAAAGCGGCCGTTCGGCGCGCCTAGCGGAGGCCCTCGCCCAAAACGGCGCGCTCACCGCCCGCGACGTGGTCGAGGCGGCCCAAGCCGGCGACGGGGTGGCGCAGGCCATCCTCGCCCATGCCGGGCAAACGCTGGGCCTGGCCCTGGCCAACGCGGCCAACCTGCTCAACCCCGAGCGCATCGTTGTCGGCGGAGGCGTTTCGCACGCCGGCGAGCTTCTCTTTGCCCCGCTGCGGGAGGCGTACCGCGCGTACGCCCTGCCGGCGGTGGCCAAGCGGCCCGTGGTGCCGGCTGAGCTCGGCAACGACGCCGGGCTCATCGGGGCTGCCTGCCTGGCCATGCAGCAGGTGGACGTGCGCTTCGCATAAATTGACGCGTTCGACATAAGATGCAATAATGGAGGCAGACAAGGGCCCTCTCGCCTGCCTGGTAGGGGCCGAGGTTCGTGGCAGCGAACCGCGGCCGTCTATCTACCGACGGCGAGGCGGATGATCTCCACCACGAGGGTGAGGATCATCAGGACGAGAACCGCGACATGGAGATCGCGATCTCGCATGGAGTCTCACCCCCTTTCGTGGAGACTCAGGCAGGCGAGACTCCATCCCTTGTTGCCTCCATTTTCAAGTTTAACAGGTTTTTCCGCTCACATAAAGCGTTTCGCGAAAACCCCGTTCACCACGGGGCTTTTTGCTTACACAGCGCTTGCGTACGCTTACGTCCGTTCCCGTGCCGGCCGATCGGTGTCGCGATCCGGGGCGATGCGGTCCGGCTGTTCCGGCGGGCTCACTTCAATGCGCCCGGGCGGCTGGATCTCGGGGATGCCCGTCGGATTGCCGATGTTGGGCATGCGCATGCGCGCCGGAACGCCGAAGGGATGGCGCGCGACCATGGCCGTTCCTCCTTTCGCGTTGCGGGATGCGTTCCTCTGTTGTTACCGTGTCCCAAACGGACGCAACTATGCGTCCGAAGCCATGCCTCCGATGGGCGGTCTGCCTTTCGCGCCGAATTCGCAATGTTCGGACTCTCCTTTATCAAATCCACGGAAGCGGAGGGATATCCATGCGCACGCGTGCAGCGGTTTTGCTGGAAATGGGGCGTCCGGTTCCGTACCGGGAAACGCGGCCTCTCGTGGTGGAGGAGCTTGACCTCGAGGGACCCGGTCCCGGCGAGGTGCTGGTCGAGGTGCGCGCGGCCGGACTGTGCCATTCCGATCTCTCGGTGATCGACGGCAGCCGGCCTCGCCCCACGCCGATGGTGCTCGGGCACGAGGCGGCCGGCGTGGTTCGCGAGGTTGGGCCGGGCGTGATGGGCCTCAAGCCGGGCGATCCCGTGGTCTTCTCCTACGTGCCGATGTGCGGGCGCTGCCTACCCTGTTCGACGGGAAGGCCGGCCCTGTGTGAGCCGGGGAACGCCGCCAACGCCAAGGGGACGCTGCTTCACGGCTCGCGGCGCTTCCGCCGCCAGGGGCAGCCGGTTCATCACCATCTGGGGGTGTCGGCCTTTTCCCAGTACACCGTCGTCTCCGAAGCGTCGCTGGTCAAAATTGACGACGACATCCCCCTCGACATCGCCGCCGTGTTCGGCTGTGCCGTCCTGACGGGCGTAGGGGCGGTGGTGAACACGGCGCGGGTGGAGCCGGGCAGCGCCGTGGCCGTTTTTGGCCTGGGCGGCGTGGGCCTGGCGGCGGTGATGGGCGCCCAGCTGGCCGGCGCCGAGCCGATCATCGCCGTCGACGTTCGGCCCGAGAAGCTGAAGCTGGCCCAAACGCTGGGAGCCAGCCACGTGGTCAACGGTCGGGAAGAAGATGCCGTGCGCGCGGTGCAGGAGCTCACCGGCGGCGGGGCCGACTACGCCATTGAGGCCGCCGGGCGCGTCGAGGTGCTGGAGCAGGCGTACCGGGCCGTTCGGCGCGGGGGCACGGTGGTGACGGTTGGGCTGCCCCATCCGGAGGCCAAGCTTTCCCTACCGGCGGTCAGCTTGGTGGCGGAAGAGCGCACCCTGCGCGGGTCGTACATGGGCTCTTCGGTGCCGCGGCGCGACCTGCCGCGCTTCCTGCGTCTCTACCGGGCGGGCAAGCTGCCGGTTGACCGGCTGATCACCCATCGCATCGGCCTTGACGAGGTGAACGAGGGGTTTGACCGCCTGGCGCAAGGCGAAGCCGTGCGGCAAATCCTCCTCCCGCATACCGGCAGGTGAGGGGCGCATCGTGGACGAGCTTTCATGTCCCGGACAAACGCGGTATGCTGAATAGAGCCTGGTGTTTTCGCCAGCGCGAGGGTCGACACGGAAGTGACCGGGCACGGAACGGCAAGGGGAGGAGGCATTGCCGATGAACGGGTACCGGACGGCGCTGCTAACGGGAGCCAGCCGCGGCATCGGCGAGGCGGTGGCCGTAGCATTGGCGGAAGCGGGACTGGACGTGGCGCTGTTTGCCCGCAACGAGAGCGACCTGGCCCGCGTGGCCGGGCGGGTGCGCGCGGCGGGACGCGATGCCCTGGTGTTGGCGGGCGACGTGACGCGCGAGGAGGACGTGGTCCGCGCGGTGCGCGAGGCGGAGGCGCGCTGGGGCGCAATCGACGTGCTTGTGAACAACGCCGGCATCGGCCTCTTTAAGCCGACGTGGGAGGTTGCCGCCGACGAATGGCGGCGCGTCCTTGACGTCAACCTGACCGGCCCCTTCCTCTTCTGCAAAGCCGTCGTGCCCGGCATGATCGCGCGGGGACGCGGGCAGATCGTCATGATCTCGTCCGACGTCGGGCGGCGGACCATTCCCGACGGCGCCGCCTATTGCGCCAGCAAGTTTGGGCTGCAGGCGCTCACCGAGGTGCTGCGCAAGGAGGTGCGCGCCAAGGGCGTCAAGGTGGGGGCTATTCTGCCCGGGATGACGGACACTTATTTTGCTGGCTCGGTGCAGGGCGACCCGCGCAAGGCCGATTGGCTCAAGGCCGACGACGTCGCCCGCGCCGTGCTGGCCATGGTTGCGGCGCCGCCCCACGCGCAGATCGACGAGATCATGCTGCATCCGATGATCCAGGAGTATTGAGGTCCGGGTCTACGGGTTGGGCAAAAAAAGAACCCTGCACCGGCAGGGAAACGGGAGGTGAGGAAACCCTTTCATCCCGGTTTGGAGGGAGCATCCGGTTTTCATCGTATGCGCAAACCGTGAGCGCCGTGTTGCCAAACGGTTAACGTTTTGCAAAAATCGCAACGGTGCGCAACCCGCCGCGCTAGGCGGACGCTTTCCATCCGAGATAGGCCGTCACCAGGCGGATGGCCACGTCGATGGCCCGTTCATCGGGATCGAGGCGGGACGAGTGCAGGCCGTGGGGCGAGCCCACGCCGATCCAGAAGAGAAAGCCGGGAATCTCCTCGAGAAAGTAGCCGAAATCCTCGCCGGTCATCGCCGGCGGACACTCCACTACGCGCACGTCGCCCCGGGCGCGGGCCCAGTCGAGAAACTCCCGCGTGAGGGTCGGATCGTTGTCCACCTGGCAATAGCTCGCCCCGTAGTCGAGGGTTGCCCGGCACCCGAACCCGGCCTCGATGCCGGCGACGAGGGCCTCGATGCGTTCCTTGATGCGCCGCATGGCGTCGGCCGACAGCGTGCGGATCGTCCCTTCCAGGCGCGCCCGCTCGGCGATGATGTTCTGCTTCGTTCCCGCCTCAATCTTGCCCACGGTGATCACCGCCGCCTCGAGGGGGTCGACGTTGCGGGAGACCACCGTCTGCAGCTGGGTGACGAGGTGGCAGGCGGCCACCACCATGTCGTTGGCGCGGTGGGGGAAGGCGGCGTGGCCGCCCTGGCCGACCAGTTCGATGAACAGCTCCGACGTGTTGGCGAAGAGGACGCCGGGGCGTGTGGCGATGGTGCCCACCGGGTACTCCGGCGCGATGTGCAGGGCGAAGATGGCCTCCGGCCGCCAGCGGCGAAACGGCTCGCTTTCCCGCATCGGCCGGGCGCCGCCGGGCCCCTCCTCGGCCGGCTGGAACACAAACAGGAGGTCGTCGCGGACGGGGTGGTGGACGAAGTGGGTCAGCACGCCGAGGGCGATGGCCATGTGCATGTCGTGGCCGCAGGCGTGCATGTAGCCGGGATGCTGGGAGCGATAGGGCAGGTCCGTCTCTTCGTCAATGGGCAGGCCGTCCATGTCCGCCCGCCAGGCCAGAATGCGCCGGGGGGCGGTGCCCTTCACCTTGGCCAGCACGCCGGTGCGCCACGTGGCGATCTCCAGGCGCTCCGGCGGCAGCGCGGCCAGGTAGTCGAGCAGGAACCGCTGCGTCTTCACCTCTGCAAATCCCGGTTCGGGAATCTGGTGCAGCTTGCGGCGGATGTCCACAAACGGCGACAGCGCGGTGTTGCTCATGCGTGTCTTCCTTTCGCGCGGATTTTTCCTCATTGTAGCATGAAACCGCGGCGAGAAACGCGAAAGCGGGCCGTCCCCGCGCAAGGGAAGGCCCGCTTCGCTCATTCGGTCGGCCCGGGGACGGGCATGCCTTGGCGCACGCACGCGTCGAGGGCGGCCACAAAGGCGTCCACTTCGTCCGGGGCGAGGGTGAGCGGCGGCAGCAGGCGGATGACGGTTCGTTGGGTCACGTCGAAGAGAAAGCCCTGCCGGAGCAGCGCCTGCTGCAGGGCGCGAACCGCCTCGGCCGGCCATTTCATCGGCAGGCCGAGCATCATCCCCTTGCCGCGCACGGGTTCGAAGGCGTCGGGATGGGCGCGGCAGAGGGCCTCGAGCCGCTCGCGCAGGTACGCCGCCGCCCGGCGCCCCTCTTCTAGAAGCCCGTCGTCCAGGAGCACCTGGAGGACGGCGTTGCCGCACGCCGCGCTCAACGGGGACGGGGCGAAGGTGCTGCCGTGGTCGCCGGGCGCAAAGGCGTCGGCCAGCTTTTCCCCGGCGATGACGCCGCCGAGGGGCAGCCCGCCGCCGACCCCCTTGGCGAAGAGGAGGAAGTCCGGCGTGACGCCGGCCTGCTGGTAGGCAAAAAGGGTGCCGGTGCGCCCCATGCCCGTCTGGATCTCGTCGACGCCGAAGAGGACGCCGTGCGCCCGGCACAGCCCCTCGAGGGCTTGCAGGTAGCCGTCCGACAGGGGAATCACCCCGCCGGAGCCCAGCACGGGCTCGACGAGGACGGCGGCCGGGCGATGCGCCCGCAGCACCGCTTCCACCTGGGCGAGATTCTCCGGCTCCACTTCGTAGACGGGGACGGGCGGCGTCGGGAAATCCTGCTGGACGGCGCGCTGGCGCGTCAGGCGCAGGGCGCCGAGGGTGCGGCCGTGGAAGCTGTTCTTGAGCACGACAAAGCCTTCCCGGCCGTCGCCGCGCCTGCGGGCCCACTTGTGCACCAGCTTGATCGCCGCCTCCGTGGCCTCGGCCCCGGAGTTGGTGAAGAACACCTTGCCGGGGAAGGTGCAGGCCACGAGGCGCTGGGCCAGGCGGATGGCCGGCGGGTTCAGAAAGAGGTTGGAGATGTGGAGAAACGCGTCAGCTTGCTCGCGCAGCGCCGCGAGCACCGTCGGGTGGCCGTGGCCGAGGACGTTGACGGCCAGGCCGGTGAACAGGTCGAGGTAGGCGTTGCCCTCCGTGTCGTACAGGTAGTTGCCCTTTGCCCGGGCGATGGCAATGGGCAGGCGGTTGTAGGTGGGAAGGAGGTAGGTGTGGTCCAGGGTTTTCCAATCGACGCGTTCGGCCATGGCGCCCTCCCGCTTACAGTTGGCGCAGTTCTTCGCGGATCTGCGTCTTGGCCCGCGTCTTCTCGTCGATGCGCTTGATCACCTTCGCCGGCACGCCGGCCACCACCGTGTACGGCGGCACGTCTTCGATGACCACCGCCCCGGCGGCGACGACGGCGCCCTTGCCCACGCGCACGCCTTCAAGGATGACGGCGTTGGCCCCGATCATCACGTCGTCCTCAATCACCACCGGCTGGGCCGACGGCGGCTCGATCACCCCGGCAATCACCGCCCCGGCGCCGATATGGCAGTTCTTCCCGATGATGCCGCGCCCGCCGACGACGGCGTTCATGTCGACCATCGTGCCCTCGCCGATGACAGCGCCGATGTTGATCACCGCCCCCATCATGATGACGGCGTTTTTGCCGATGGTCACGTGCTCGCGGATGATCGCCCCCGGCTCGATGCGCGCGGGGATGTCCTTCAGGTCGAGGAGCGGGATGGCCGAGTTGCGGCGGTCGTTTTCCACGACATAGTCCTCGATCTTGTCCCGATGGGCTTCGAGAAGGGGCTGGATCTCCTTCCAGTCCCCAAAGAGTACCCCGGCTTGTCCGAACAAAAACGCCTTCACGTTCGGCCCGAAGTCGATCTCCTCCAGCTTTCCTTTGAGGTACACCTTCACCGGCGTTTTCTTCTCGCTGTTCTTGATAAAGGCGATGATGTCCTCGGCGTTGTGCAGCTGCATCGTCCTTCCTCCCCAAACGGTGGTATATGGGCTATTATATCACGCCGCCGGGCGCGGTGCGGCCGGTCGGCTTGCAGCCATCGAAACGTTCACAATTTTTGGGGGAAGAAACGACGGTCCAGGTGTGGAGGTTGGGCACATTTGGTATACTAAGCTTGGTTCGGTGGTGGTTGCACCGCACGCGCCGTGGACAAGCCCCGCGAGCGCGCGAAGGAACATGACAGGGAGGAGAAGGTCGCGATGGTGTGGGACGAAACGCTCCAGCTGTTCAAAGAGCTGACCGAGGCCCCGGGGGCGCCGGGCTTTGAAGGGCCGGTGCGGGAGATTCTCGCGCGCCGCATGGCCCCGCTGGCCGATCGGGTGTACACCGACAACCTGGGCAGCCTGGTGGCCGAGAAGCGGGGAACGGCCGCGTCGCCCAAGGTGATGATCGCCGGGCACATGGACGAGGTCGGCTTTTTGGTGACGCGCATCACCGACGAGGGCTTCCTGCGGTTCCAGCCCCTGGGCGGCTGGTGGAGCCAGGTGCTTTTGGCCCAGCGCGTGCACGTGATCACGCGCAACGGCCCGATCGAAGGGGTGATCGGTTCCGTTCCGCCGCACATTCTGCCAGAAGAGAAGCGGAAGAAGCCGGTGGAAATCAAGGACATGTTCATTGACGTGGGAGCGACGAGCCGGGAAGAGGCCGAATCCTTCGGCATTCGCCCCGGCGATCCGGTGGTGCCGATCTGCCCGTTCACGGTGATGAAAAACGAGAAACTGCTCATGGCCCGCCGTGGCGGCCCTCGTCCTGCAGGAGCTGAAGGACAAGGAGCACCCGAATACGGTGTACGCCGTGGGGACGGTGCAGGAAGAGGTGGGCCTGCGCGGCGCCCAGACGAGCGCCAACCTGATCGAGCCCGATGTGGCGTTTGCGGTCGACGTGGGCATCGCCGGCGACACGCCAGGCGTGAGCAAGGACGAGGCCCTGGCCAAGCTGGGCGGCGGTCCGCAGGTGCTCATCGTTGACGCCACGCTGATCCCGCACACGGGCTTGCGCGATCTCGTGATCGACACGGCGAAGGAGCTGGGGATTCCCATCCAGTTCGACGCCATGCCGGGCGGCGGCACCGACGCCGGGCGCTTCCACCTGCAGGGGCAGGGCGTGCCGTCCATTGCCATCTCCATTCCAACGCGGTACATCCACAGCCACGCGGCGATCCTCCACCGCGACGACGTCGAGCGCACCGTGCGCCTTTTGGTGGCGCTCATCCAGCGGCTGGATGCCAAGACGGTGGCCAAGCTGAAGGCGTATTGATCGGCCCCGAGGGCCCGCTGTCCAGGCGTTTTTGCCGAATTGGTGAACAATCCGGAAGTCCCCTAACGACGCACCCCGTCCCCTGTGGTATGGTTAAGGGAGAAAGGTTTGCACCAAGTGGGACGGGGTGTTGTCGCCATGGTTTCGCGTGGATTGAAGCTGCTGGCCGTTGCCACGACAATCGGCATGCTGCTTTTGCTCCTTGGCGGCGCGCTGGTCACGAAGACGGGCTCCGGCGACGGGTGTGGCGACTCGTGGCCCCTGTGCAACGGGCGCCTGTTCCCGCCGCTTGAGCTGGAGGCGATCATCGAGTGGAGCCACCGCCTCGTCACGGCCCTGATCACGCCGCTTTTGTTGGCCACGGTGGTCTGGTCGTGGCGCCGGGCGGGACACATTCCGTGGGTGCGCTTCTTCGGCTTTTGCGCCCTGCTCACCACCTTCGTGCAGGCGTTGCTCGGCGCGGCGGCGGTGGTGTGGGATCAATCCGATCTTGTCATGGCCCTCCATTTTGGCATCTCCCTCACCGCCTTTGCCAGTGTGTTGCTCATCGCCATCCAGCTGTTCGTCGGCGAGGAAAGGCGCGGGGGGAGGGCGTCCGTGCCGCGGCGCTTCCTTTGGCTCGTTGCCGGGACGGCGGCCTACACCTATGTCGTGGTCTACCTGGGGGCCTTGGTGCGCCATACCGGGTCGAGCATGGCCATTCCGGACTGGCCGCTCAACTTTGGCCGGCTGATTCCGCCCCTCACCGGGCAGATCGCCATCCAGTTCCTGCATCGGGTGGCGGCCCTCGTGCTCTTCGCCTTGGTGGTGGCCATCGTGGTCATGGCGGAGCGGGCGCTGCGCGATCGGCGCGATCTGCGGTGGGCCGGTTGGGTGGCGCTTGTCCTGACGGGGCTGCAGGTAGTCAGCGGCGGGTTGGTCGTGTTGACCGGGCTGAACCTGTTGGTCGCCCTGGTGCACACCGTTCTTGTCGCGGCCCTGTTTGGCGTGCTGGTCTGGATGACCCTGCAGGCCTGGGATGGACGCGAAGCCCGCACCGTCCGGGGGGTGTCTCCGGCCGCGCACGGCGAAGCGCTCCCCTTCCGCGGCTGAGAGAAGGCCTGCGGGGGCCAACCGGCCGCCCGGGCTTGAGGGGGCAAAGAAACGAAAAGCGGCCGACGTTTCGGCCGCTTTTCTCGTTTCAGCCGTGCGGGTGCGCAGCTCCCTAAGCGTTGGGCGGATTGACCTGCGCCTCCAGCGTGGACAGCATGTGCTGCTGTTCTTGGGGGCTTGAATGGGTCCACAGGAGTTCAAACAGCACGCCGAGCCCGGGGAGCGCCTTCTCCTCCCGCGTTGTGATGGCGTCGGTGATCATCTCGCGCAGCTCTTCGCTGGTCGCGCCGCGCAGGTTGTGCAACACGGCTTGGCGCAGGTCCAGGTCTTCGATGCGCACGGGACATGCCTCCTTTTGTGGCAGACTCCTGGGCGTTTATCCTGCCCGCTTGCGCACGCGTTTACGCGGAATGCGCGGCTTTCGCCGGGCGGTGCGGAGGGATCGGACGCGCCAATTCGCGCGGGAGAGGGGGATCGGCCGGGGAATTGCGGTACAATAGGAGCGAAAGAGGGGGTTGACATGCCGAAACAGTTTGCCGTGATTGGACTGGGTCGCTTCGGTTCGAGCGTCGCGCGCACGTTGACGGAGCTGGGCCACGAGGTGTTGGCCATCGACAGCGACGAGGACCGCATCCAGGAAGCCCTGCCCTATGTGACGCACGCGGTGCAGGCCGACGCGACGGATGAGGAAGCCCTCAAGGCCCTGGGCATTCGCAACTTTGACGTTGTGGTGGTGGCCATCGGGGCCGACATCCAGGCGAGCATTCTCGCCACGTTGATCCTCAAAGAGCTGGGCGTGCCGCACATTGTGGTGAAGGCGCAGAATCATCGCCACGGGCAGGTGCTCTACAAAATTGGCGCCGACGAAGTGGTCTTCCCCGAGCGGGATATGGGCGTGCGGGTGGCCCGCCATCTCGTGTCGCCAAACATCCTCGACTACATCGAGCTGGCCGACGACTACAGCATCGCCGAAGTGGTGGCCTCGGACAACATGGACGGCAAGACGCTGCGCGAGCTGGACATTCGGGCCAAGTTTGGCTGCAACGTGTTGGCCATCAAGAGCGGAACGCGGATCAACATCGCCCCGCGGGCCGACGACGTGATCCGCAGCGGCGACATCCTCGTCGTCGTGGGACGCAACGACGATTTGCGCCGGCTGCAGGACAAGGCGTGAAGGCGATGGAACGGATCGTTTCGCGGCAAAACGCGCGCGTTCGGGCGTGGCGCAAACTGCACACGCGCAAGGGGCGCGAGCGCGCCGGCCTGTTTTTGCTCGAGGGCACGCACGTGGTGGCGGAGGCGCTGGCGGCGGGGGCGCCGGTTACCCATGTGTTGTGGGACGAGACGCGGCCGTTGCCGGAAGAGCTGGCGGAATGGGCCGGGCGCGCCGAGGGACCTCGCTGGGTGGCCTGTACCCCTGAAGTCATCGCCCACCTGGCCACAACGGAGACGCCGCAGGCCGTGTTGGCCATCGCGCGCATCCCGGAGCGGGACAGGAGGTTGTGGCTGGCCGAAGCGGCGAACGCGTCGGCGCGCGGTCTGGTTCTCCTGGTTGACGCCGTGCAGGATCCCGGCAACGTGGGCACGCTCATCCGCACCGCCGACGCCGCCGGCGCCGATGCGGTGTTCCTTGGCACTGGCTCTGCCGACGCGTACAATCCCAAAACGGTGCGCGCCACAATGGGCTCCCTCTTTCACGTGCCGGTCTTTGCCGCGCCGCTGGAGGAGGTGGTGGCGGCGCTGCGCAAGGCCGGATGGACTGTGTGGGCGGCAGCGCTTTCCGGTGCGCGTTACGACGATCCGGCCCTGTATACGCGGCCGACCGCTTTTGTGGTGGGCAACGAGGCGAGCGGCGTGTCGCCTGACCTGGCAGCGAGGACGGATGGCACGGTGACCATTCCCATGCCGGGGCGGGCGGAGTCGCTCAACGTGGCCGTGGCCGCGGGGGTGCTCCTGTTTGAGGCGGTGCGGCAGCGGAGGCGGGAGCATGGTTCGGCGGAGTGGAGAAAGGCGGGGGGATGAGCACGGACGGTGTGGACGACGGGGGAAGGAGCGAAAACGCGCGGCCATCGGCCGCGCGTTGATCTTTGGGCTCGGGGGTGTCGGGAACTACGCGGGCAGCTCGCGGTCGACCGCGAGCGGTTCGGCCTCCGCTTCGCCGGA
This sequence comes from Calditerricola satsumensis, assembly GCF_014646935.1. Classification (GTDB taxonomy): domain Bacteria; phylum Bacillota; class Bacilli; order Calditerricolales; family Calditerricolaceae; genus Calditerricola; species Calditerricola satsumensis. The sequence continues at coordinate 87,429 of NZ_BMOF01000001.1, forward strand.
AGCCACGCAGACGGCCACGCAAGCGTCCCCCGTGATGTTGACCACCGTGCGGCACATGTCCACGAGGCGGTCAACGCCCATGACCAGGGCGATGCCTTCCACCGGCAGCCCCACGGCGGTGAGCACCATGGTGAGCATGACCAGCCCGGCGCTGGGCACCGCGGCGGTGCCGATGGAGGCGAGGGTGGCGGTGAGGACGATGGTGGCCTGTTGCCACAGGGTCAGGTCGACGCCGTAGGCCTGGGCGATGAAGACCGACGCCACGCCCATCATGATCGCCGTACCGTCCATGTTCATGGTGGCGCCCACCGGGAGGACAAAGCTTGACACCGACTTGGGGACCCGCAGCTCCCGTTCCACCTGTTCCATCGTGACGGGCAGGGTGGCCGAGCTGGAACTGGTGGCGAAGGCCACTTCCATGGCGGGGAGCATGCCCCTGAAGAAGGTCCGCGGGCTCATCTTGCCCAGGTAACGGACCATGAGGCTGTAGACGACGCCCGCGTGGATCAGCAGCGTGCCGATGACGGTCAGCAGGTAGACGAACATGCTGCCGATGAGGTCGAGGCCGGCTTTGGTGATGGCCACCGCCATCAGGGCGAAGGCGCCGTAGGGGGCCAGCTTCATCACCGCGTCCACGAGGCGCATCATGACCACGTTGGCCTGTTCGCACGCGTCGCGCAACAGCTGGACGCGCTCGCCCAGCGAGGCCATGGCCAAGCCGACGAACAGGGCAAAGGCGATGATTGGCAGCATGTCGCCGTTGGCCAAGGCGTCGATCGGGTTGGTGGGGATGATGGAGAGCAGGGTTTGCGTAACGGGCGGCGCTTCCTTGATTTCGACGTTCCCGGCCTGTTGGCGGTCGAGGGGGACGCCGGTACCGGGATCGGTGAGGTTGGCGGCAATCAGGGCAAGGGTGATGGCGAGGGCCGTGGTGATCAGGTAAAGGGCCAGCGTTTTCGCGCCGATTCGCCCCAGGGTTTTCGGGTTGGCTACGTTGGCTGTTCCCGAGATGACGGAGAAAAAGACCAAGGGAACCACCAGCATTTTGATGGCCCGCAGAAACAGGTCGCCGATGGGTTGGAGCGCGTATTGGACGAGGGGCTGGGCAAGGCCGGCCGGAGCGCTTTGCAGCCCGACCCCGGCTGCCAGTCCGCAAAGGATGCCGATCAGGATCTTGGTGGTCAGCTTCATGACGTGCCTCCCTTCGCCGGGGGGTTTTTCTTTTTCATTCTATTTGAAAATGGTTTCGATCACAACCGGACGTCCACGGGAGGCGGGGTTCGGCGAAGGCGATCATTGACGCGTCCGGAGCGGGCATCTATACTGGTGGTGAAGAGAAAGATTCTCAATCCCAATTAGGCGCGATGGGGCCCGCTTACGCGGGGGATGCGTGCCGGATGCGAAACCGTTGTGAAGGTGGCGCAAAAGGATGACCGGCTTGTTGTCCACGCCTGCGCGCCGTGCCGCCGGCCTGATGGTTGGCCTGCTTGTGCTCGCCCTGCTTGCGGCCGTCAGCGTATCCTATGGCGCGCTGGCCACGAGCTGGCGCACGGTGATCGAGGCGTACACCCAGTTTAACGGAAGCAACGAGCACCTGGTGATCACCGAGGTGCGCGTGCCCCGCACGGCGATCGCCTTGGCCGTCGGCGCGAGCCTGGGGATGGCCGGCGCCTTGCTGCAGATGCTGACGCGCAACCCGCTGGCCGATCCGGAAGTGTTTGGGCTGAACGCCGGCGCGGCCTTGGCCATCGTGGTGGCCGTCAGCGTCTTTTCGATCAGCTCGCTTGCCGCGTTTACGGCGCTGGCCTTTGTGGGGGCGGCGTGCGCCGGGCTCGGGGTGCTCCTGCTTGGCTCGCTAGGGCGTGACGGAATGACGCCGCTCAAGCTGACGCTGGCCGGGGCGGCCGTCTGGGCCCTCTGCGAGTCGGTGACGAGCGGTTTCCTGACGGTGAACGAACGGGCGCTGGACGAGGTCCTGTTTTGGCTGAAGGGTTCGGTGGCCGGACGCAACCTGGAACGGTTTCTCCCGGTATTGCCGTACATGGTCCTCGGCTGGCTGGGCGCCGTCTGGGTGGCCGGCCCGCTGCGCGTCCTCATGATGGGCGAGGACGTGGCCCGCAGCCTTGGCCAGCGCACGATGCGGGTGAAGGTGGTCACGGGTGTCGTCATCGTCCTGTTGGCCGGCAGTTCCGTGGCCATCGCCGGACCGATTGGCTTTGTCGGGCTGGTGGCCCCACACGCCGCGCGGGCGCTGGTGGGGTTTCGCCTGCGGTGGCAGGCGGTGTACAGCGGCCTTCTGGGGGCCATCGTGCTCCTCGCTGCGGACATCGGGGGGCGCTACGTGGCCATGCCCAAGGAGCTGCCCATCGGGGTGATGACCGCCCTGATCGGCGCTCCGGTGTTCATCGCCCTGGCGAGAAGGGAGCGGAGGTAGCATGCGCGGATTCGTCACGCTGCGCCTGCGCCGCCCGCCCGTTTCCGTTCAGGTGGGGAAGCGGGCGGTGGCGGTGGTCGCGCTCCTTGCCGCGGCCACGGCGGCGGTGGCCGTCGCCAGTTTGGGCGCCGGATCCCTCGCGCTTTCGCCGATGGACGTGGTGCGGGCCTTGTGGGGCTATGGCGCCGAGCCCCACGTCTTTGTCGTGCAAACGCTTCGCCTGCCGCGCATCCTGGTCGGCCTGATGGTGGGCGCAGCGCTGGGGCTTTCGGGGGCCATCCTGCAGGGCCTGTTTCGCAATCCGCTCGCCTCGCCGGACATCCTCGGGGTGACCGGCGGGGCCGCCGTGGCGGCGGTGGCCTTCCTCGTCTATGGGCAAGGGCTCAGAATCCTGTGGCTCCCCGCGTTTGCCTTCGCCGGGGCCATGGCCATCGCCCTGTTCCTCTATCTCATCGCCTGGAAGGCCGGGGTTTCCACCTTTCGCCTCGTCTTGGTGGGCATCGGGCTGAAGGCGGCCACGGCGGCGCTGACCACGTTGCTCGTCGTCAAGAGCCCCATCTACCTCACGCAAAAGGCGATGGTGTGGTTGACGGGCAGCATTTACGGGACCGCGTGGATCGACGTGGGGCTGTTGGCGCCCTGGCTCGCGGTGCTCACATTCTTGGTGGCCGTCAGCGCCCGACACGTCAACGCCCTGCAGCTGGGTGATGAGGTGGCCGCCGGCGTGGGGGCGGCCGTCTCGAGGCAGCGCCTGTTTTTGCTCATGCTGTGCGCGGCGCTGTGCGGCGCGGCCGTCGCCGTCGGCGGGGCGATCGGCTTTGTGGCCCTGCTGGCGCCGCACATCGCGCGGCAGCTGGTGGGTCCCTCCTTCGGCCCGCTGGCGGCCGCGTCGGCCCTCATCGGCAGCCTGATTGTGGTGGCGGCCGACACCGTGGCGCGAACGGCCTTTGCCCCGCTGGACATCCCGGTGGGCGTGTTCACGGCGGCGGTCGGCGCACCGTTCTTTTTGTACCTGCTCGTTCGCCATCGAAACCGTTAGGGGGGAGCGCGGTCATGCCCATGCTGGAAAGCCGCCAGCTAACCGTGGCGTACGGCGATGCGATTGTCCTGGATCAGCTCGACCTGCGCGTGCCGCCGGGGAAGATCACCGTGCTGATTGGCCGCAACGGATGCGGCAAGTCGACGCTGCTTCGCGCGTTGGCTCGGCTCCTCAAACCGCAGGGGGGCGCCGTGTACCTCGACGGCCGGGCCATCGCCAAGCTGCCGACCCGCGAGGTGGCCAAGCAGCTGGCCATTCTGCCGCAAAGCCCGGTGGCGCCGGAAGGGTTGACCGTGCTCGGGCTGATCAAACAGGGGCGCTACCCGTACCAGAATTGGCTGAACCAATGGAGCGAGGAGGACGAGCGCATGGTGCGGCAGGCCCTCGAATGGACGGGGATGGTCGCCCATGCCGATCGCCCCGTCGACGCCCTCTCGGGGGGGCAGCGCCAACGGGCCTGGATCGCCATGGCCCTGGCCCAGGGAACGCCGATCCTCCTTTTGGATGAGCCAACCACCTACCTCGATTTGGCCCACCAGATCGAAATCTTGGACCTCTTGGCAGCCTTGAACGCGCGGGAGGGGCGCACCATCGTCATGGTGCTGCACGACCTCAACCTGGCCTGCCGGTACGCCCATCACCTGGTGGTCCTTCGCGACGGGGCGGTTTACGCCCAGGGCGCGCCGGAGGAGATCGTCAGCGAGGATCTGGTGCGGGAGGTTTTCGGGGTCGACTGCAAAGTGGTGCCCGATCCCCTCTACGGCACGCCGCTGTGCATTCCGCACAGCCGCTTTGTGCCGGCCGTTGCGGCTCAGCCCAACACGGGTCATGCGGTTTAAACAACAAAAGAAAAACAGCGCCCGTTGAAACGGGCGTTTGTTTTTGGAGGGTTTCTGGTTTTTATCCAAACATAGAAAAGGAGGCGTCTTATCATGGAACAGCTCAATACGCTCGCCAAATGGATTCGTGAATCCCGGCGCATCGTATTTTCATCAGCGTCCCAAGGAGTTTTGGAAAGTGTTTCGTCAAGTTTTTCCCATTGAAGAATTGGCGAAGGCCAACCCCAATGAAGCTCATCTTTTTTTATCAGAACTGGAGAATATGGGAAAGGATATTGTGGTCATTACCCAGAACATCGATGGGCTTCACCAGAAATCCGGAAGCCAAAACGTATTGGAACTTCACGGCACGCTCTTTTCTGCAACATGCCCGAAATGCAAGACCGTCTATTCACTCCCGAGAGAAGAAGAAGTTCCCCGTTGTACGCGGGAACGTCCAAAGGGCGTGTGTGGTTCCATCCTCAAACCCGATGTTGTTCTTTTCGGGGATCCGGTCCAACATTTTCCTGAAGCTGTGGAACGCATTCAACATGCGGATCTCTTTGTCGCGATTGGAACATCGTTGGAGGTTTCTCCGGCCAATGCGCTTCCCTTGTATGCACAAGGGAAAAAAGTGTTGATCAATCGTGACGAGACGCCCATGGATCATCATTTCGATCTGGTTATCCGCGGCGCCATTCGTGATGCAATTTCCGGTATTAAGGGAAAATTAACCTCAAGGCATTGAACCCCCCTTCGGTTTGTCGGCACCGAGGGGGGGTGTCCGTTTGCCTGACGTCAGGGGTTGGTGTTCAGGACGTATTTGTACAGGTCGTCGAGGAGCAGGTTGGCCGCCTTGATGCCGCCGGCGGTGTTCCAGATGACGTCGTCCACCTTGTACGCCTTCCCGTTTTTCACGACGGACAGGTTCGTCCACAGCGGGTCGTTCGTCCATTCCTTCTCCAGCTGCGAGGCTTTTCCATCGCCGGTTTCGTAGGTGTAGTAGAAGAGGATGTCGCCGTCCATTTCCGGGATGCGCTCTTTCGACACTTCGGCGGCGAACTCGTTTTTGTCCTGGGCCGGCGGGCGGGCAAAGCCGATTTCCTCGAGGATGCTCCCGGCAAAGGTGTCCTTGTACAAGATGCGCACGCGGCCGGGCATGAAGCGGACGAGGGAAACCTTCATCTTCAGCTTGTCGCCGGCCTTTTGCCGGAAGTCGGCGATCCGCTTGTCCCACTCGGCCAGGATTTTTTCCCCTTCCGCCTTGCGGTTGACCGCTTCCGCCCACAGCCTGAAGTTTTCCTGCCACTTGCCGCGAATCGTTTCGGAAAAGACCGTCGGCGCGATCTGGGAAAGCTGCGGGTAGATCTTTTCGTGGCGCATCTTGGTGCCCAGGATCAGATCGGGCTTCAGCGCGGCGATCGCTTCCAGGTTCGGCTGGTCTTCCTTGCCGAGCGGCTGAACCCCTTCCATCTCCTTGGCGATGTGGTCGTACCACGGGTCGCCCACCCACGAGTTGACGGCCCCCACCGGCTTGATGCCCAGGGCCAGGATCGCCTCCGTGGCTTCGTTGGTCAGTACGACGATGCGTTCCGGCGTCTTGGGAATCCGTGTTTCGCCCATCGCGTGCTTGACCACGTACCCTTCGCTGTTGGAACCCGCGCTCGCGCCGGTGTTGGCCGGCTGGGCCTCCGGCTTTGTGCCGCAGCCGGTTGCGAGCAGCGCCATGGCCAGCACCGTGGCGAGTAGGGAAAACCGGATGCGACGGGAACCCGCTTGGATCATGAGACGCCCTCCTATGAAAATGATTCTTATCATCAATCCGAGTCTCATCGTATCGTGCTTGAGAGTGATTGTCAATATCTTTTCTTCTCTTGCCTTTTTCTTCGCCGCGTGTACAATAAAGAGCAACGACGGCCGAAGACAACGGAACCTGCCTAACGGCGATGACGGAGACGAGTAGGCGAGCGGCGCGCCTTCCAGGGAGGGGGTCGCCCGAGACTGGAAGCGCCCCTAAGGCGCACCTCGCCGAATTCCCTCCCGAGCTGTCCCCTGAACCGAAGCGGTCACGGCGCGCCGCCGATTGGCGGGCAAGGACCGCGGCCGGATGGTGCGGGTGCGATGGCCGCCGGCAAGCGCCGCGCTTCCCAGTAGGGGGTACCGGCCCTGTGCCGTTATCGCAACGAAGGGCGGACGACGCGCCTTACCGTGGGCCTGTCGTCGCGAACTAGGGTGGTACCGCGATCCTCTCGTCCCTGGGGCGAGGGGATTTTTGTTTGGCCGGCGGTGCTCGCGCGTCGTCGATGCCGATACGGGAAAAAGGCGAAAAACCGTGTGCAGGAGGGACGGCCACATGCGCGAACGATTGGAGGCGTTGCGCAAGGAGGCGCTGGCGGGGATTGCCGCGGCGCGGGACGTGCGCGCCTTGCAGGAGCTGCGCGTGCGCTATCTGGGCAAGAAGGGCGCCCTGACGGAGATTTTGCGCGGCATGGGCAGCCTGCCGCCGGAGGAGCGGCCCCGGGTCGGGGAGCTGGCCAACGAGGTGCGGCGGGCGCTGGAGGCGGCGCTGGCCGAACGGCAGGCGGCCCTCGAGCGGGCGGCGCTGGAGGCGCGCCTTTCTGCCGAGCGCCTCGACGTCACGCTGCCGGGGCGGCCCATTCCGATCGGGGCGCGCCATCCGCTCCTCCAGGTGATCGAGGAAATCGAGGACATCTTCATCGGATTGGGGTTTGAGGTGGCCGAGGGGCCGGAGGTGGAGAGCGACTACTACAACTTTGAGGCCCTCAACCTGCCGAAGGGGCATCCGGCGCGGGACATGCAGGATTCCTTCTACATCACCGAGGAGATTTTGCTGCGCACGCACACCTCGCCGGTGCAGATCCGCACGATGGAGGCGAAGGGCGGTGCCGTGCCGGTGAAGATCATCTGCCCCGGCAAGGTGTACCGCCGGGACGATGACGACGCCACCCATTCCCACCAGTTCATGCAGGTGGAAGGCCTGGTGGTGGACCGGGGGATCCGCATGAGCGACCTCAAGGGCGTGCTGCTCGCCTTTGCCCGGGAAATGTTCGGCGCCGATGTGGCGATCCGCCTGCGGCCGAGCTATTTCCCCTTTACCGAGCCGAGCGCCGAGGTGGACATCACCTGCGTCATGTGCGGCGGGCGCGGCTGCCGCGTGTGCAAGGAGACGGGCTGGCTGGAAATCCTGGGGGCCGGCATGGTGCACCCCGACGTCCTGCGCGCCGGAGGCTACGATCCCGAGCAGGTGAGCGGGTTTGCCTTTGGCATGGGCGTGGAGCGCATCGCCATGCTGAAGTACGGCATCGACGACATCCGCCATTTCTACACGAACGACGTGCGCTTTCTCGAGCAGTTTTAACGCGGGAAGCGCGTTTCCACCGACAATCGAGGAGGGATCGACATGCGCGTTTCGCTCCGCTGGCTGGGGCAATACGTGGACATCGCCGACCTGCCGCCGGAAGCGTTGGCGGAGAAGCTCACCCGCAGCGGCGTGGCCGTTGAGGGGATCGAGCGGCGCAATGCGGGCCTCGAAGGCGCGGTGATCGGGCACGTTCTCGAATGCGCGCCCCATCCGCAGGCCGATCGGCTGCGCGTGTGCCGGGTGGATGTCGGCCGCGGCGCGCCGCTGCAGATCGTCTGCGGGGCGCCCAATGTTGCCGCGGGGCAGAAGGTGGCCGTCGCCCTGCCCGGCGCGCGCTTGCCGGACGGGCGGACCATCGGCGAAGCGACGCTCCGCGGCGTCGCGTCGCAGGGGATGATCTTGTCCGGGCAAGAGATGGGGCTCCCCGACAAGGTGATTCCCCGTGCGATGCGCGACGGCATCCTCGTGCTTGCCGACGACGCGCCGGTGGGGGCCGATGCTGCGGCGCACCTGGGGCTGGACGACGTGGTGCTGGAGCTGGACCTGACGCCCAACCGCGCCGACTGCTTAAGCCTGCTCGGCGTCGCCTACGAGGTGGCCGCCATCTTGAACCGGTCCGTGACCTTGCCGCCGGAAGAGGTGCCCGAGGAAGGGGCGCCGGCGGCAGACGCGGTGCGCGTGGCCATCGAGGCGCCGGACCATTGCCACCGCTATGCGGCGCGGCTGGTGCGCGGGGTGCGCATCGGGCCTTCGCCGCAGTGGCTGCAGAACCGGCTGATGGCCGCCGGCATCCGGCCGATCAACAACGTCGTCGACGTGACGAACTACGTGATGCTCGAGTACGGCCAGCCGCTGCACGCCTTCGATTATGGCGCCCTCGCCGGAGGGAACATTGTGGTGCGCCTGGCCCGTGAAGGCGAGCGGCTGGTGACGCTGGACGAGGTGGAGCGCGTCCTGGACGGCCAGACGCTTCTCATTACCGACGGCACGAAGGCGATAGGGATCGCCGGCGTGATGGGCGGCGCCAATTCGGAGGTGCGCGACGCTACCGTCGACGTGCTCCTCGAGTCGGCGTACTTCGTTCCGGCGTCGGTGCGGCGCACGTCGCGCAAGCTGGGCATCCGCTCGGAGGCGGCGCTGCGCTTTGAAAAGGGCGTCGATCCGGGCCGCGTCATCCCCGCCCTCAACCGCGCCGCGCGCCTCTTGGCGGAGCTGGCCGGGGGCCGCGTCGCGCCGGGCGTGGTCGAGGCCGTCGTGCGCACGGAGGCGCCGCGCGTCATCGCCGTGCGTCCGCGGCGCGTCAACGACCTGCTCGGCACGGCCCTGAGCGACGCGGAGATGGGCGAGGTGTTTCGCCGCCTGGGCTTTGCCGTCGACGCGCAGCCCGACGGGACGCTGGCCGTTACCGTGCCCACGCGCCGGACGGACGTGACGACGGAGATCGATCTCGTGGAGGAAGTGGCGCGCCTCGTCGGCTACGACCACATCCCGACGACGATGATCGAGGGCCCCACCACTGCGGGCCGGCTCACGCGGGCGCAGGCGCTGCGCCGCCGCGTGCGTCGTCTCCTACAGCAGGCCGGGCTGTCCGAGGCGGTCACCTACTCGCTCACCGACCCCGAGCGCGCGGCGCGCGTGGCCCCGCTGCGCGACGGGGTGCGCCCGATCGCCCTGGCCATGCCGATGAGCGAGGAGCGGAGCGTGCTCCGCACCACCCTCGTGCCGCACCTGCTGGACGCCGTGGCCTATAACCGGGCGCGCAAAAACGAGGACGTGCGGCTCTTTGAAATCGGGCGCGTCTTCTGGACGTCCGAGGCGCGCGTAAGCCGCCTGCCGGAGGAGCGCCTGCTCGTCGCCGCGGCGCTGACCGGGCATGCCGCCCCGGTGCACTGGGCCGAAAAGCGGGAGAAGGTGGACTTCTATCACGCCAAGGGCGTGGTGGAGTTTCTCCTGGCCGAACTGGGCATTGGCGGGGTCGTGTTCGAGCCGGAATCGCGGGCGGGCCTGCATCCGGGACGGACGGCGCGCGTCAAGGCCGGCCAGACGGTGCTCGGGTATGTCGGGCAGCTGCACCCGGAGACGCAGGCGGCGTGGGACCTGGCGGAAACCTACGTGTTCGAGCTGGACCTTGATGCCCTGGTGGGCCTGGCCGCCTCGACGCGCCGCTTTGCGCCGCTGCCGAAGGTGCCGGCCGTGCTGCGCGACCTGGCCATCGTCGTCGACCGCGACGTGCCGGCGGCGGCGCTGGAGTCGGTGATTCGCGAGGCGGGCGGGGACATCCTGGAGGCGGTAACCCTCTTCGACGTCTACACCGGGGAGCCGATTCCGGAAGGCCAAAAGAGCGTCGCCTTCTCCCTTGTGTTCCGCGACCCGGCGCGCACGCTGACCGACGAGGAGGTGGCGGCGGCCCACGAGAGAATCGTCGCCGCCCTCGAGCGCGCGCACGGGGCCAAGCTGCGCGGCTAGCGCGCTGCCTATTCGTCCCGAATGCCAGCAAGGGAACGGGGCCGGGGCTGTCCCAAAAGGAGAGAAATCTCCTGGGGATAGCCCCTCTTCTAACCGCCGCTTTCAAAAGTACGCGATCTCTTCTACATTTTTAGGAAAAAGAGGGGGCTCGTCCTTGGTCGTTAGACGTTTGGGACAGCCCCTTTTTGTCTAGAGCCTGATGATCCCTTCAAACGAGCCTTCCAATATCTTCTTTCCCTCCTGGTTAAAGCACGCCACAGCGGCAGCGATTTCCGCTTTGCTTTCCTTCCGTTCATAACGGGTGACGGTAACTTCACAGCGAATCGTGTCTCCCGTATCCTTCGGGGTTCCTCTTTTGAGACAGCCTTTTTTGTCTTGTCGAACGGCGGCGAAGGGGCGACGAAAATTTTGGCGGTGCGCCGCGAATATCGTATAATTTGGGTAACCATCCCAAGGCGCGACAAAGGAGGCCCAATCCCGGTGCAGGACGCGGGGAAAACGAGACTGCGCGTCAAGATTTTCGGCCAGCACTACACCGTCGTCAGCACGGAACCGGCAGCCTTTTTGCACATGGTGGCCGGTCACGTCGACGACACGATGCGCCAGATCGCGGCGGCCAACCCGCGTTTGGACGTGACGCGGCTGGCCATTTTGGCCGCGCTCAACATCGCCGGCGAGTATTTCAAGCTCAAGGAGGCGTACGAGCGCCTGCTGGCGCAGGAGCGCGCGCCGGTGGCGTCGGTTCCGCGCGAATGAGCGGGCGAACGCTGGACCTCGTGGTGCTCGGTTTGGGGCTCTTGAGCGCGGCCGTGGGCTTTCGCCGCGGGCTGGTGCGGCAGGCGATGAACCTTGTTGGATTGGTGGCGGCCCTGCTCGTGGCGCGTCGTTATGCGTCCGACGTGGCCGCTCTTTTGGCGGACCGTTTTCCGGCTTTGGGACCCGGGGCCCTGGTGACGGGCGGCTCCTCCGCACTGGGGAGGGTCATGGCGCTCGTCCTCGCGTTTGTGGGCATCGTGCTGGCCGTCCGCCTGGCCGTCCGGTTTGCCGCGCGCGTCCTCGAGGGGCTGTGCGCCTTGCCGGTGCTCAGCGGCCTCAACCGCGCCGGCGGTGCCCTGTTCGCGCTGGCCGAATATGCATTGGCCGCGGCCCTCGTGCTGAACCTGCTGCGCCTCGTCCCCCATCCCGGCGTGGCGGCGATGCTGGCCGATTCCGCCTGCGCCCAGCAGGTCTTTTCCTGGACCGCCGCCCTCATGCGGTGGCTGTTGGACGGATGGCTTCCCGCGCCAGGAGGGCCGGCGAACACGGTGTAAAACGATGGCGCCACCTGCACCCTATAGACGGCTATCCGGAACATGCCCGCACAAGGAGGACCCGACGTGAACAACCGCGACATCGCCGCCGTGCTCCGGCGGATTGCCGATCTCCTGGACATCGAGGGCGACAACCCGTTTCGTGCCAATGCTTACCGTCGCGCCGCCCAGGCCATTGAGACCTGTCGCCAGCCGGTGGCCGAACTGGCTGACGTGACCGCGCTTCCGGGTGTGGGCAAGGGCGTGGCCGCCGTGGTGGACGAGCTTGTGGCCACAGGCCGTTCGACGCTCCTTGAGGAGCTGGAGGCGAAGATTCCCGCTGGCCTTCTCGCCCTCCTGCGCGTCCCCGGGCTGGGGCCGAAGAAGATCGGCGTGCTGTATCGGGAACTGGGCATCACCTCGCTGGCCGATCTGGAGAAGGCGCTGAACGAACAGCGCGTGCGCGCCCTGCCGGGTTTTGGGGCCAAGACGGAGCAAAACCTGCGCCAGGCCCTTCGTGCCGCCACCCAGCGGCCCGAGCGCCTGCCGCTGGCGTACGTGTTGCCCGTCGCCGAAGCGATCGAGCAGCACCTGGCGAGCCTGGAGGCCGTGGCCCGCTTTTCCCGCGCCGGGAGCCTGCGACGATGGAAGGAGACGGTGAAAGACCTCGACTTTGTGGTTGCCACCGCGTTGCCCGAGGAGGTGGCCGATGCCCTGGCGGCGATGCCCGGTGTGGCGCGGGTGATCGCCAAGGGCCCGACCAAGGTGTCCGTGGAGCTGGACCTGACCTGGCCGGTGACGGTGGATTTCCGCCTCGTGCCGCCGGAGGCCTTCGCCAGCGCCCTGCACCATTTCACCGGCTCGGCCGAACACCATGTCCGCCTGCGCCAGCGGGCCAAGGCGAAGGGGCTTTCGCTCAGCGAGTATGGGGCGGAAGAGGCAGCCAGCGGGCGCCGCATCGCCTTTGCGTCGGAGGAGGCGCTCTACGCGGCCCTCGATTTGCCCTACATTCCGCCGGAGCTGCGCGAAGGGGAGGACGAGATCGAGGCGGCCGAAGCGGGCCGCCTGCCGCGTTTGATTGCGGAGGCCGACGTGCGCGGCGACCTGCACCTGCACACCACCTGGAGCGACGGCGGCAACACGATCGAGGAGATGGCCGAAGCGGCTCGCCTGCGCGGGTACGCGTACATCGCCGTGACCGACCACTCCCAATCGCTGAAAATTGCCGGCGGCCTGTCGCCCAAGGAACTGGCCGCACAGCGCGAGGCGATCGCCGACCTGAACAAGCGGTGGGACGACTTTGCCGTCCTCACCGGCGTGGAAATGGACATCCTCCCCGACGGCCGCCTGGATTATCCCGACGACGTGCTGAAAGAGCTGGACGTGGTGATCGGGTCGATTCACCAGCGCTTCCGCCAAGACGCGGACACCTTAACCAAGCGGATCATCGGGGCCATTGAGAACACGCACGTGGACATCATTGCCCACCCGACGGGGCGGCTCATCGCGCGACGCGATCCCTACCCCCTCAACCTTGACGCCGTGTTCGAGGCGGCCCGGGAGACGGGAACGGCCCTGGAGCTGAACAGCAACCCCAACCGGCTGGATTTGAAGCCGGAGCACCTGCGCCGCGCCAAGGCGCTGGGGGTGCCGATTGCCATCGGCAGCGACGCCCACAGCGTGGCGGAGCTGGACAACATCCGCGCCGGAGTTGGCACGGCGCGGCGCGGATGGCTGGAGAAAACCGATGTCCTCAACACCCGCCCGCTGGATGCGCTTCTCGCCTACCTGCGTCGAAACGGCTGACGTTTCGGCGCTTTTCATTTATGAGCGGTATTGTAGCCTAAACGGAAAAACAAAAATCGTAGATCGTTAGGTCTTTGACGACTTCAAGAAAGACAAGGCGATCATAGAGTGAGATAGGGTCGACCGCGAGGGGATGGCGCAAGCCTCGCGCGGAACCGGGTCGACCCCAAAGGAAGGAGAAGGAGGTGGAACCATGTCGCATCGACGGGGGATTTTTGGTGGAGGGCTGTTCTCCATCATCATCGTGATCCTGATTCTCTTGTTCCTCTTTAACGATGATTTCTTCTGATAGAGGAACCGCTCACGCAGCAAAGCCGCCCTTTCCCTGGGCGGCTTTTGTATGCGGTCGGGCATAGGCGCCTGGCGGTTACTTGTTCGCGCCGTTTCCGTTTTGTCGGGCACTGCGGGAAAAGCGGAACGGCGTGGGGATGAACAGGTCGATGATCCCGATGACCAGGGCGGCCAGCAGGGCCCCCAGAATGGTGACCCGCACGCCGGGAACCAGGTACTGGGTGGCATAGATGACGATGGCGCTGACCAAGAAGCCGACAATCCCGCGGCTGTAGGGGGAAATGTTGTCCCCGAAAAAGCGCTCGATCACCCAGCCGATGACGGCGATGGCGAGCGCGGCCATGATGGCGTTGCCAAATCCGAACACCGAAAAGCCTGGCACGATGTACCCGACAAACAAAAGGACGAGCGCGGAAACGATAAAGCGAACCACCAACCCTAACCAGCGCATGGGTGTTGTCCTCCTTCGCGATTGTTCAGCTTTAACGTTTCCCGTTCGCGCGCCGTTTATACCCGCGCGCCATGGAAAACGTTCGCTTTTGCCATTCCGACATGCGCGGCGAGGCGGGTTATAATGGGATGGAGAACGACGCGTGATACGCCAACGGGTCAGGAGGAGACGATGATTGACGAAAGGGCGCTAGAGGTCTTGGAATTCCCCAAAATTCTCGCCGCGCTAGCCGAAAAGACGGTGTCCCCGCTCGGCCGGGAAAAGGCGGAGGCGCTGCGGCCGTCGACGGACCCGGCCGTCGTGCGGACGTGGCAGGACGAGACGGCGGAAGCCGCGCGCCTCTTGCGCCACCACGACGCCGTCCCGCTGGCCGGCGTGCGCGACATTCGCCCCCTGGTCAGCCGGGCGCAAAAGGGCGGCACGCTGCTTCCCGATGACTTCGTCGCCATCGCCCAAACGCTGAAAACGGGGCGGCGGCTGAAGGCGTTTCTCCTCAAGGCCACTGCGGACGGCACGTACCCGCACCTGCGGGCGCTGGCCGAGCGGCTGGTCAGCCTGGCCGATCTGGAACAGGCCATCGGCGAGGCCATCGGCGAGCACGGCGAGGTGCTCGATTCGGCCAGCCCCGCGCTGCGCGCCATTCGCGCGGAGATCCGCGCCCTGGAAAGCCGCATCCGCGAGACGCTGGAGGGCCTCATCCGCAATCCGGCCACCCAGAAACTGTTGCAAGAGCCCTTGATCACGGTGCGCAACGGGCGGTACGTGCTGCCGGTGAAACAGGAGCACCGCGGGGCGTTCGGGGGGATTGTCCACGACCAATCGGCTTCCGGGGCCACGCTGTTTGTCGAGCCGCAGGCCGTCGTTGCCCTGGGGAACCGGCTGCGGGAGGCGCAGCGGCGCGAGGAGCGGGAGATCGCGCGCATCTTGGCGCAGCTGTCGGCCAAGGTGGCGGCGGCGGGCGAGGCGCTGCTCGCCAACGCCGAAACGCTCGGCCAGCTCGACTTTGTCTTCGCCAAGGCGCATCTTGCCCGGGAGCAAGACGCCGGCAAGCCGGCCCTCAACACAAAGGGCTACCTGGTGCTGCGCCGCGCCCGCCATCCGCTCATCCCCAGGGACCGGGTGGTGCCCATCGACGTGGAGCTGGGGCGAACGTTCACCTCCCTTGTCATCACCGGTCCCAACACCGGCGGGAAGACGGTGACGCTCAAGACGATCGGCCTTCTCACCCTCATGGCCCTGGCCGGGCTGCACATCCCGGCCGAGGCGGACAGCGACGTGGCCGTCTTTTCCGGCGTGTACGCCGACATCGGCGACGAGCAGAGCATCGAGCAGAGCCTCAGCACCTTCTCATCGCACATGACCAACATCATCCGCATTCTCCGGCGGGTCGACGCAAACAGCCTCGTGCTCCTCGACGAGCTGGGCGCCGGAACCGATCCGACGGAGGGGGCGGCCCTCGCCACGGCCATCCTCGACTACCTGCACCGCCGTGGCGTGCGCACGGTGGCCACCACCCACTACAGCGAGCTGAAGGCGTACGCCTACAACCGGACCGGCGTGATGAACGCCAGCGTGGAGTTTGACGCCGAAACGCTGCGCCCCACCTACCGCCTGCTCATCGGCGTGCCCGGACGAAGCAACGCCTTCGCCATCGCCCAGCGGTTGGGGCTGCCCGAAGAGATCGTGACCGCGGCCCGCAGCCAGCTTGGCGAAGACGAGCGGCGCGTAGAGGCGATGATCGCCTCGCTGGAGGAAAACCAGAGGCGCGCGGAGGCCGAGCGGCAAGAAGCCGAGCGGCTGCGGCGGGAAGTGGAACGCCTGCGCGACGAGCTGGCGCGGGAACGGGAGCGGTTTGCCCAAGAAAAGAACCGCCTGCTCGAAAAGGCGGAGCGAGAAGCGAACCAGGCGGTGGAGAGGGCACGGCGGGAAGCGGAGGCTATTCTGGCCGAGCTGCGCGAGCAGGCCAAGGCGGAACAGGCGTCCATCCGCGAACACCGCCTCATCGCCCTGCGCAACCAGCTGGACCGCGCGCGCGTGCGCTTTGCGCGGGAGGCGCCTCCGCGCCCGGCACGGAAGGCCAATCCGCGACCGGTGCGCGAAGGCGACACCGTCCGCGTGCTGACCCTTGACCAGAAGGGCACGGTGCTCGAGAAGGCCGGGGACCAGGAGTGGCTGGTGTCCGTCGGGCTGATGAAGGTGAAGGTGAAGGAACGGGACCTCGAGCTCCTTGAGGGAGAGCCGCAGGAGGAATGGGTGCCGGTCGCGGCGGTGAAGGGCGGCGGAAGCGCGGTGTCGCCCGAGCTCGATCTTCGCGGGCATACCGTGGAGGAAGCGCTCGTGGAGCTGGACCAGTATCTCGATCGCGCCCTGATGGCCGGGCTGCACCAGGTCACCGTCATTCACGGCAAGGGGACCGGCGCCCTGCGCAGCGGCGTCCAGGAGTTCCTCAAGCGGCACAAACACGTGCGCGCCTTCCGCTTGGGCGGTCCTGGCGAGGGCGGATCGGGCGTGACGGTGGTGGAGCTGGGCTAGCGCGTTTCGTCGGCGCGCAGGGCCGACGGCTGGGTGTACCGGTAGGGTGCAGAAAGCACGGCGATGGCCGGGTGACCCAAGGCGACAGCGGGGAAGGGAGATGGCCCATGTTTCTGGAACGGCTATCCAAATGGCTGCTGATCGTCGCGGCGATTTTCTTGCTTGGGGGAGCCCTGTATTGGGCGTATTTCGCGTAGACCGGAGGGCTTGTATGACGCGACGGGTGCTTGTCCTGGTCGAGCGATTGGGGGCAACGGGCGATGCCGGGGCGCTGCGCGCAGCCCGGCTGACGGCCCATCTCGGCGAATGGGGCTGGGAGCCGGTTGTCGTGCATCCGGAGGGGGACGCGGTGGCCCTCGACGAAAACACGGCGCGGCGTCTCCTTGCGGTGGTGCGCGTGGTGGATCCGCCGCTCATCGGCCGAACGGGGGCATCCTCCCAGGGCATTCGCTGGCTGCTCGGCGTGACGCGGGTTGCCGCGCGTGTGGCGAAGCGCTTTGCCGTGCAGGCGATTCTGTCGACGGGGAGCGCGTGGTGGGCGCACGCCGCCGCGTGGCGCCTGAAGCGGGGCACAGGTTTGCCGTGGCTGGCCGACGTTCCCACCCTGCCGGATTGGGTGCAGGACGATACGGGAGGCGGGCGGACGGTTCGCCTGTGGCGGTCGCTGTATCGGGCGGCGCTGCGCGGTGCCGACGCGCTTACCGTGCCGTCGGCGGCCCTCGCTGCCGCGCTACAGCCGGTGGCGGATCCCCCGGACCTCGCGGTGATTCCACCCGGTTTTGATCCGGGCGAATGGAGGGGCACGCCGCCGGAAGAACGGGCGAAGGGCTTTGTCGCCGTCCACGTGGGCGGATACGGGTTGGACGACCCGCCGTGCGGCCTGATGCCCGTGCTGAGCGCCCTGGAGGCGTTGCATCGCGAGCCCGTGTTTCGCCGCGAGCGGTGGGCGGTTCGCCTGGTTGCGGAAGGGCGCGATGCCCGCTTCGCCGATGCCCAGCAGTGGGCGCAGGGGGCGCGGAAGCCCTGGTTGACCATCCAGACCGCGGTGGACAGGGACGCCGTGCTGGCGGCCATGCGCGGGGCCAACCTGCTCTTGTACGTGGGAGGCGGCCGGCGCGGGATCGTCCTGCCCGACCACGTGGGCGATTACGCCGCCTGTGGCCGTCCGGTGTTGGCGGTGGCCAGCCGCGAGGAGGCGGCGGAATTGGCCCGCGCGGGCGTGGCGGCGCACTGGGTCGAAGCGGACGACATGGCCGCCTTTCGCCTTGCCTTTTACCGCGCCTATCGCTTGTGGAAGCGCGGGGTGGCGGCACCGCGCCGTCGCGCGGCGGAGGCTGCTGCCGCTTTGCCGTGGAGGGAGCGGGCGCGCCGGCTGGCGGCGATTCTCGACAGCCTCGTGATGATGCGCGCAGGGAGGGCCAGACAGCAAAAAGCCGTCACGGAAGGGTAATCCGTGGCGGCTTTTTTGCACGTGTGAGGGAGCTTGGGGTTTTCTCGCGGCTAAGGCGTCATCGTTGACGGAGTGCGGTTCACGCGAAAATGGTCGACGATGGCCTGCGCCGGGCGCCAGGCCAGCTCGCGTAAGGGGGTGACGAGGGCCGCCAGACGTCTTCGTTCCTCTTCGCCCGCTTCAAGCTTGCGCAGGGCGGCTTCGACCAGCGCAGCAGTGGACACCGTTTCGGTGGTCCCGACGGGCGCGTCGCCCAGTTGGCGCAGGAAATGGTCGATTTTCGGGTCATACGAGATGCCGACCATGGGCACATGCTGCGCGGCGGCGAAAACCAACGCGTGAAGGCGCACCCCGATGACAAGGGCCGCCCGACCGATGAGGCCCAACCATTGGGGTGGCGTGAGCGGGCTGTCGAGCAGCACGGTTTGTTTGCGGCGGCGCATCAAGCGTTGCACCGTTTGGCAAGCGCGCACGTCGTTTGGCGGGTGCAGGGGCAGGAGGACGACGGCGTAACCGCGTTCGGCCAGCCGGTCCAATGCGGCGGCAACTTCGGCGAGAAAGCGATTGTTTCGCCAATGGCGCACGCTGACGGCGACAAAGGGAGCGGCCAGGTTGTGCGACGCGACGATGGCGTCGATTTCCTGGGAGGGAGCCGGCTGTAAGGTCAACACCGGGTCGGCGACCAATTCGATGCGGTCGCGGGCGATGCCCAGTTCGGCCAGCAGCTTGGCTGATCCCTCGTCTCGCACGGAGATGTACGCAGCGCGCCGAAACGTCGAGCGGATTAAGGGATAAAATCGCCGCTGGCGAATTGGGCCGATGCCCTGGGCGTAGATGAACACGGGCTGCCGGCACCACTGGGCCATGGCAATGATTCCGGCATAATACGGAATGGATCGAAAGCCGCTGGCGTCCTGAAGCAAGCTTCCGCCGCCGCTCACCAGGGCGTCGGCGTTCCTCAGCGCGCGGTATACGGAGAGCGGGTCCATCCGGTGCACGGCGTTGACGCGGTACAGGCGTGCTGTGGCCTCCGGCTGAGCCGACAGCACGGTGATGGCGATGGCGGGGTCAAACCGGCGCAACGACGACACGATGGCGTGCAGGATCGCTTCGTCCCCCGCGTTGTTGTACCCGTAATAACCGGATAGGACGACGTGCAAGTGCACCCGCCTCCTTTGGCCGCATCCCGCGCGCATGGCGCATGCGGTTCGGATGGAAAAAGTTGAATGCCCCATGCCCCGCGGCGGCACGACGACCGTGGACATACTGGAAGATGACGATTTTTCGATAACAACGGTAATTGTATCGCATGTTTTGCCAAAGGGACAAGGAGGCGACCCGAATGCGCGGGGCGGGTCGATCGCGGGCGCGGCAGTGGGTGTTGGAGCTGCTCGTGTGTGGAGGGATCGCCCTGTTGGGAATCGGCGGCTATGCCGCGTGGCGGTACGATCAGATGGGTGCGCGTGGGAACGAGCCGCAGCCGCGCGCCGTTGAGGTTCCTTGGCAGGCGACCGTGTCGCCACCACCGGTGGGCGCCGCTGAGGCCACGTCACCAGGAGAGCCGTTTACGGTGGCGGTGCTCGGCATCGATTCGCGCGGGGAGCGGCGTTCGCGGGCGGACACCGTGATGGTGGCCGCGATCAATCCCCGCACAAGGCGCGCCTACGTCGTCTCCATTCCGCGAGATACGTACGTGCACATCCCGGGGCGCGGCCCCGACAAGCTCAACCACGCGATGGCGTACGGCGGCCCGGTGTTGGTGAAGGCGACCCTGGAGCGGCTTTTGGTGCTTCCGATTCACCATTATGTCGTCGTCGATTTTGCCGGTTTTCGTCGCCTGGTGGACGAGCTAGGCGGCGTGGAGGTGAACGTGGCCAAGCCCATGAAATACCACGATCCCGCCGACGGCACGACGATTGACCTGTATCCCGGGAGGCAGGTGCTCAATGGCGACCAGGCATTGGGGTACGTGCGCTACCGCCTGAGCGACGTCGGCCGCAGCGACAGCGATTTTGAGCGCATACGCCGGCAGCAGGAGGTGTTGCGCGCGCTCGCCGACAAGGCGAACGACCTGCGCACGTGGCTCCACCTGTTTGCCGTGCTGAACATTCTTCGCGACCATGTCCACACCGATTTGACAACAGCCCAGGTCTTCCGCCTTGCGCGGGCTTTTGCCGGAGGCGTGTCGGAAAAGAGCCTCCAGTTGGACACCCTGCGCGGCGAGGACCGCCTCGTGCGCACGTCCCGCGGCCGGCGCGTCTGGTACACCTTTGTGTCGGAACGCACGCGACGGGCGGCGGCCGCACAGCTGCGGGCCGTTCTCGAAGGGGAAGCGCATCAGGGGGAACCGAGGAAAACGGAAGGGGAACCCGAACGGCAAAGCCGGTCAAGGGCGCGAGCGGAGGGATGAGCGGTGGCGATTCCCAAGGATTTGGAAACCCGAAAACTCTCTCCTTCCCTTCACGAAAACGTGGCGGTCCTCAACGCGGTGCTTGGCGTTGGCAAAAGCTTTGATGTGCTCCACCGTCAACTCGTCTACGGCGAAAAGGCGTGTGCCCTGTACTTCGTGGACGGGCTTGCCAAAGACGACATCATGACCCAGGTGATGCGCCACCTGGCCACCCTGCGTCCCGAGGACCTGTCCGTCGCCGCGGTGCGCCGCCTGCTCACCCAGCATCTGGCCTACATCGAACTCGGGGAAACCGATCGGATGGAAGAGGTGGTCACGGCGGTGTTGTCGGGCCCGCTCGTCCTACTGATAGACGGGAAGGCGTCCGCCGTGATCATCGACGCCCGCACCTATCCGGCCCGCGGTCCGGAGGAGCCCGACTTGGAGCGCGTCGTGCGCGGGTCGCGCGACGGGTTTGTCGAAACGATCATTTTCAACACCGCCCTGACGCGCCGACGGTTGCGTGACCCGTCGCTGCGCATGGAGCACCTCAGCGTTGGTCGGCGCTCGAAAACCGACATCGTGTTGGCGTATATGGAGGACCTGGCCGATCCGGAGCTGGTTGACGAGCTGCGGCGGCGTCTGCAGGATTTGGACATTGATGGGCTGCCGATGGCGGAAAAAACCCTTGAGGAGTACCTGTTCAAGCGATGGTGGAACCCGTACCCCATGGTGCGCTACACGGAGCGCCCCGACGTGGCCGCGGTGCACCTGTTGGAAGGCCACGTCTTGATTTACGTCGACACATCCCCCAGCGTGATGATCACGCCGACGACGCTGTTTCATCACGTTCAGCATGCCGAGGAGTACCGCCAAAAACCGGTGGTCGGCGTCTATTTGCGCTGGGTGCGCTTTTTGCTGATGCTCGCCTCGGTCTTCCTGCCGCCGTTGTGGTTGCTCGCGGTCCTGGAGCCGGCGCTGCTGCCCGCTGTGGACGAGGTGGTTGACCTGCGGGACAAGGGCAAGGTTCCGCTGTTCTGGCAGTTCCTCGCCGCAGAGCTGGGCATCGACGCCCTTCGCATGGCGGCCATTCATACGCCCTCGGCGCTGGCTACGGCCATGGGCCTGGTTGCGGCTGTGCTCATCGGCGAGACGGCGGTCAAGGTAGGGCTGTTTACCCATGAGGTCGTGCTGTACATTGCCATCGCCGCCGTCGGCACCTTTGCGACGCCCAGCTACGAGCTCGGGCTGGCCAACCGCCTGGTGCGCTTGGCCCTGCTCGTCTTGGTGTGGGTGGGACACGCGTGGGGGCTGCTGTTGGGGCTTGTCGGCTGGTTTGCCGTGCTGGCCACGACGCGTTCCCTGAACACGCCGTACCTGTGGCCTTTGTTGCCCTTTCACGCGCGGGCGCTGTGGCAGGTGTTCGTGCGTACCCCCGTTCCCGCCAACCGGCACCGCTTCCGCGTGATCACCGCGGGGGACACCGATCGCCAGCGTCCCAATCCCAGGTAAACGGGCGCTGGCGCGTCCCCATCCGGGAGTCCAAGCACCGCGCGACAGAAATGACGTGAAATTCGTATTTGAAGGGAAAATGGGGCATGTTATAATTTCTATAGGTGATTGACCATTCATTGTCGGCATGCGTCGTTGCCGTCGCGCATAGACCACCCGTAGCACCCATGATGCGGGTGTTTGGCCAACTTGCCGCAACCCAAAGGAGCAAAAGGACGGGGGGATGGGGATGGACAAACCGTGGTTGCGCCACTATCCCAAAGGCGTGCCGCCGACGCTGTCGTATCCCGATGTGCCGCTGTTCCACTATCTGTTGGACGCGGCGGAGCGGGCGCCGGACCGGCCGGCAATCGGCTTTTTTGGAAAGAATTTGACGTATGCGGAAGTGGCCGACCGTGCCAAGCGGCTGGCGCGCGCCCTGCAGGCCCTCGGTGTGCAGAAGGGCGATCGCGTGGCCATCATGCTGCCCAACTGTCCGGCCAGCGTGATCGGTTACTATGGCGCGCTCCTGGCCGGTGCCGTGGTGGTGCAGACGAACCCGCTGTACACGGAGCGCGAACTGGAACACCAGCTCGCCGATTCCGGGGCGGAAACGATCCTCGTGCTGGACCAGCTCTTTCCGCGCGTGTGGAACGTGCGCGGAAAAACGTCCCTGCGGCGCATCATCACGGTCAGTTTGAAGGATGACCTGCCCTTTCCCAAGAACGTGCTCTACCCCTGGATGCAGCGCCGCCAAGGGCAATGGGTTCGCATTCCGAAGGATGCGGACGGCGTGTGGCGCCTGATGGATCTCCTGCGCGCCTACCCGCCCGAGCCGGAACCGGTGGCCATCGACCCCCGCGACGATCTGGCCTTGCTCCAGTACACGGGAGGAACAACGGGGACGCCCAAAGCAGCCATGCTCACCCATCGCAACCTGGTGGCCAACACCGAACAATGCATTGCGTGGATGGGAAACGTGGCGTACGGCCAAGAAGTGATTTTGGGGGTGTTGCCCTTTTTCCATGTCTACGGCATGACCGTGGTGATGAATTTTGCCGTGCGCACGGCGGCCAAGATGGTGTTGGTGCCAAAGTTTGACGTGAACGAGGTGCTGAAGCGGATCGAAAAAGAGCGGCCAACCCTCTTTCCTGGAGCGCCGACCATCTACGTGGCCCTCATCAACCACCCCGACATCCGGCGCTATGACCTGTCGTCGATCAAGGCGTGCCTCAGCGGGTCGGCACCGCTGCCGGTCGACGTGCAACAAAAATTTGAAGCGCTTACAGGTGGGCGCCTCGTGGAAGGGTACGGGCTTACGGAGACGTCGCCGGTTACCCACGCCAACCCGATCGATGGCCGACGCGTCGCCGGCAGCATCGGCGTGCCGTGGCCGGATACCGACTGCCGCATTGTCGATCCCCAGACGGGACAGCCCCTCCCGCCGCGCCAGATCGGCGAAGTGGCCGTGCGCGGCCCGCAGGTGATGAAAGGGTACTGGAACCAGCCGGAGCAGACGGCGGCCGTGCTCCGCGATGGGTGGCTGTTGACGGGTGACCTCGGGTACATGGACGAGGACGGGTATTTCTACATCGTCGATCGCAAGAAGGACATGATCATCGCCGGCGGATACAACATCTACCCGCGCGAGGTGGAGGAGGTGCTGTACGAGCACCCGGCGGTGCGCGAGGCGGCGGTCATCGGCGTTCCCGATCCGTATCGAGGGGAGACGGTGAAAGCCTTCATCGTGCTGAAGGACGGCGCCCATGTCACGGAACAGGAGCTGGACGCGTTTTGCCGCCAGCGGCTTGCGGCGTACAAGGTGCCGCGCATCTACGAGTTTCGCCAGGAGTTGCCCAAGTCCGCTGTAGGCAAGGTGCTGCGCCGCGTATTGCAGGAAGAAGAGCGGGGCAAGCGGGAGGAAGTTGCGGCGGCAACGTCGAAGGAATCCTGACGAGAAGGTTACGATAAAACGGACTCTTCATGGATTTCCGTCGCCCCATGTTCGCGGAGGGTGCGCACAATCGCGTCGCGCTGCGCGGGGTTGCGCACGCCAACGGTCACGAGACACCGTCCGGATTTGAGGTGTTCCTCGATCCGTTCGGCCGTGTAACGGTTGAGGCCGAGGTCAACAAGCGCGCCAAGGGCGCCGCCGGCCATCGCCCCGGCCAGGGCGTCAAGAAGGGGGCCCATCGCCAATACGGGTCCGACCCCGGGGACGAGCAGGGCGCTGAGGCCGAAGGCGGCTCCGGCGAGGGCACCGATGCCGCTTCCCCACGCGACGCCGTCGGTGATCGGGTCGCTGGAGGCGTCACGCGTAGCATCTGGAGAAGAGGGAAGATCGTTGGCCCTCACAACCAGCGAAAGGTCGGCCGGATCGACGATGGCGGTGAGGGCGTGAAAGGCGCGTTCGGCATCGGCGGGACGGTCAAAGGCGGCAATGAGATGGGGGTTCATGGCCAAACTCCTTTCTGGGCGGATTGTCGCCCCGAATGTTAGAGCGTCTTCAGGTACTCCTTGATCGCCTTGATTTGGTCCTCGTTGAGGCCGAGGCTGGGGAGTGCCGGCATCTGTCCGCGCCCGTTGCGCAGCACCTGATCCAGCTCGGCGTCGGACATCCGCTTGCTGACGCCGGCGAGTCCGGGGCCGACCTTGTTGACAGGGGTCACGTTGTGGCAACCGGCGCAGTTTTGCTGGAAGAGCTGGGCGCCATCATAGGTTCCGGCCGGGTTTTGCGCCGTCTCCTGCCGGTCGTTGATCGGCGTGGCCGTCAGGGCGTAGACGACGGCCCATACGGCCAGCGCGGCGTACGTAACGGCGAGGAAGCGGGGAACCCGCGCGTTGCCCATGCGGATGCCGCCGACGTTTTCCAAGGGTTCTTCTTGATCCGGAGCCGGACGGCTGGGCAGGTCGTCGTCTTCCCACGGGGCGCGCAGGGTGGGGGTGGAAGGTTTCTCCTCGCCTGGGCGAGAACGCTCGTCGCGCTTTTCGTCCATGGTTCTCCTCCTTGTGCCCTTCGGTTTAGCGCCCCTCCGCTTGTGGCGCCGGGCGCAGGCTCATCAGGTACGCGGCCAGATCCGAAAGTTCCTGGTCTGTCAGGTAGTCGTACCGGGGCATGTTGCTGCCGGGCAGCATCTCGCGCGGATTTTTCAGGTTGCGGATCAGCCATTCCTTGTTCCACCGCTTGCCCACCCACATCAGGTCGGCGCCGGTGCGCACGGTTCCCAAAAGCGGCGGCGCGTCATAGAAGTAGTCGCCCGCCGCCGAGACGGGGCCGAGGTTGCTGTCGGCCTTTACGGGGCGCACAAACTGCGTGTGGCAAACGTGGCACCCTTCCCGAATGTAAAGGGCCCGGCCGCGCGCCTCGGGCGTGTTGGGCGCGTAGTGGCGCAGCTCGGCGTTGGCGTTGGGTTTCTGCATGGAACTGTCGTAGAAGGGGAGGGTGACGGTGCCGATCACCCCCAGCAGGAACAGGGCCAACGACCCGAGCACGATGGGCGCAATCGACTTTTCCGCTTTGGACGACGCCATGGGCACACCCTCCTTTTGCGTGAGGCGATCAGGCGGTCGAGGCCGTCGGATGGGTCGCTTGTCGCGCGGGAGCCAGCGAACGGATGACGTTGTAGGCGAAGAGGAACTGGCCGATGACCATCAGCGCGCCGCCAAGGGCCCGGGCCATGGTGTAAGGCCGAAGGGCGACGAGCACTTCCACAAAGGCCGGTCCGTACTGTTTCCCGGACATCCACGCGAATCCCTGGATCAGTCCGGCGGTCCACATGCTGGAGGCAAAGAGCAAAAACCCGCCGACGGACAACCAGAAGTGGGCGTTCATCAATGCCGTGCTGTTGAGGGGCCGCCCGGTGATCTTGGGGAGAATCGTGTAGATGGCGGCGAAGCAGACGAAGGAGAAGGCCCCGAACAGGGGCAGGTGGGCGTGGCCGATGACCCAGTTTGTGAACTTGATGACCGAGCTGGGACCCATGAGGGATTGGAACGGGCCCTGCAGGCACGTGATGAGGTAGAAGATCACCCCGGTGAGCAAAAAGCGCAGCGGGATGTTGGTGGCCGCCACGTGCCACTTGCCCTTCATCGTGCCGAAGAAGTTGGCCACGACGGTCCACACCGGAATGATCATGAGCACGGAGGGGATGACCCCCGATTTCATCAACCACGCCGGCACCGGGCCGTTCTGGATGTGGTGCGGGCCGTTCCACACGTAGAAGGCGGCGATGGTCCAAAAGCCAATGAGCGACAGCCGGTGGCTGTAGAGCGGGTTGTTGGCCAGCTTGGGCAAAAGGTAGTAGATGATCCCCACGCCAACGGTGGTGAACCACAGCCCGATGACGTTGTGCCCGTAAAACCAGGCCATGTTGAAGCGTGGCACACCCGGAATCCAGCTCGGCGGCAGGTTGCCGACGATCCACAAGAGGGGCAGCCACAGGAGGGAACCCATGAAGTACCACAGGCTGACGTACAGCTTCTTCTCCCGCCGGCGGACGATGGTGGCGAAGCAAATCGTCGCGATCACGCCCATCAAGATGACCGCCACAATGTCCAGAAAGTAAGGGAATTCGGCGTACTCAATGACGTCGGTCATGCCGTTCATCAGCACCACGGCGCCGACGATGAGGAAGACGTTCCACAGGATGCCCCCGATCATCGCCAGGCGCGGGTACTGCAGGGGGGTCTTCGTGAGGGCCGGGATGATGTAGAACATGGCGCCCAGGTAGGCCATCGTCAGCCAGCCGAGGAGCACGAGGTTCGTGTGGATGGGGCGAATGCGGCCGTACTGCAGGTATTTCTGCAGCGGCCCAAAGGCGAGGAATTCCGGCCACACGTACTTGAGGGCGAGAATCAAGCCGAAGGTCATGCCGATCAAGAGCCAGACGATGGACGACAGGAACATGAACCGCACGACGCGGTAGGTGTTTTCGACAGAGGGTTGCACGGCGGTGGCTCCTTTCCCGGTGAGATCATCCTTAGGGTTTTCCAGGGAAGGAAGAACTATGCGCGCGGCATCGGAAGTCCCCCTGCAAATTCCCTCTTGACAAACGTTCTCGATTTTTCGTACAATGAAATCGACTGAATGCTCATTCATTTCAGGGGATTGGCGGGAGGAGACGCGGCGTGGCGAAACGAACGGGCGACAAGTACCAAGCGATCATCGACGCCGCCGTGCGCGTGATTGCCAAACACGGCTACCACAACGCCCAGGTGGCCAAAATCGCCCGTGAAGCCAATGTGGCCGATGGAACGATTTATCTGTATTTTCGCAACAAAGATGATGTGCTGATCTCGGTGTTTCGCGAGAAGATGGGCGAGTTCATCCACGCCACGCGCGCCCGCTTGGACCAGGTGCCAACGGCGGAAGAGAAGCTGCGGGAGCTCATCCGCATGCACCTTTCCCAGCTGGCGCAAAACTGGGACATGGCCGTTGTCACCCAGATCGAGCTCCGGCAATCCAATCCCGTGGTGCGCACGGAAATCCGCGAAACGCTCAGGCAGTATTATCGGTTGATTGAAGACGTGGTCCGGCAGGGGATGGCCGAAGGCGTCTTTCGGCGCGACGTCGACGTGCGCACGATCCGGATGATGATCTTTGGCACGCTCGACGAAACGGCGACGTCGTGGGTGATGAAAAAGGGAAAATTCGATCTCCTCGCGCAGGTCGATCCGATTCACCGCCTGCTGCTGTCTGCGTTGCGCAAGTCCGAACAACGGGAGGAGGAAACGGCGTGACCCTGACGCGATTTGCAGTAGAAAGGGAAGAGCGGGTGGCCATCGTGACCCTCGACCATCCGCCGGCCAACACGCTCGACACGGCGGCCATCGCCGAGTTGGGGCGCGTGCTGGAGGAGCTGGAAGCCGACGCGGCGGTCAAGGTGGTGGTGCTGACCGGGGCGGGGCGGTTTTTTGCAGCCGGCGCCGACATCAAGGAGTTTGTCGGGAAGACGCCGGAAGACGGGGAAGCGATGGCCCGCGCCGGCCAGAAGGTGATGGATCGCCTCGAGGCGTTTCCCAAGCCGGTCATCGCCGCGATCAACGGAGCGGCCCTCGGTGGCGGCCTCGAGCTGGCGATGGCCTGCCACATCCGCATCGCCGCCGACGTGGCCAAGCTGGGCCTGCCGGAGATCAACCTCGGCCTCATCCCCGGTTTTGGCGGCACGCAGCGCCTGCCGCGCCTCATCGGGCGGGGAAGGGCGACGGAGCTGATCCTTACCGGGGAGATGATCACGGGCGAGGAAGCGTTCCGCCTCGGCCTCGTCAACCGCGTCGTGCCCCTGGAGCGCCTGATGGACGAAGCGCGGGCGCTGGCCGAACGGATTGCCGCGAAGAGCGCCGTCACGGCTGCGCTCGCCCTCGAGGCCCTGCAGGGGGTTGAGGCGCCCTTGGCCGAGGGACTGGATCGCGAGGCGCGCCTCTTTGGCCGTGCCTTCGCCACCGCGGACAGCCGCGAAGGCGTGCAGGCGTTCCTGGAGAAGCGCCCGCCCAATTTCCGCGACCGCTGAGAGGCTTCCGGGAAGGCGATCACGCAACCAAAGGAGGAAAGGCCGATGAAGATCCTCGTCTGCCTCAAGCAAACCTTCGACACGGAAGAGAAGGTGGTCATCGAAAACGGGAAGATCAAGGAAGACGGCGTGGAATTTGTCATCAATCCCTATGACGAGTATGCCGTCGAAGAGGCGATTCAGCTGCGCGACCGCTTCGGCGGCGAGGTGACCGTGGTGAGCATCGGGCCGGATCGGGCGGAAAGCGCCCTGCGCACGGCGCTGGCCATGGGCGCCGACAAGGCCGTTCTGGTGAACGACCCGGCCCTCGACGGCGGCGACGAGGTGACGATCAGCAAGGTGCTGGCCGCCGTGGCGAAACGGACCGGTTTTGACATCATCCTGTGCGGCAACATGGCCGTCGACGACGGCTCGGCCCAGGTGGGCGCGCGGTTGGCCGAGCTCCTGGACATTCCGCAGCTGACCACCATCGTCAAGCTGGAGGTCGACGGCGGCCGCGTCTGCGCCGAGCGGGACGTGGAAGGGGACATCGAGGTCGTCGAGACGCATCTGCCCGTCCTCGTCACCTGCCAGCAAGGGCTGAACGAGCCGCGCTACCCGTCGCTGCCGGGGATTATGAAGGCGAAGAAGAAGCCCCTGGAGCGGCTCACGCTGGCCGATCTCGGGCTGGATCCGGCCCAGGTGGCGCCGAAGACGGCCGTCGTGGAGCAGTACCTGCCACCGAAGAAGCAGGCCGGGCGCATCCTGCAGGGCGAGCTGGCCGACCAGGTGAAGGAACTCGTGCACCTCTTGCGCACCGAAGCCAAGGTGATCTGAGCGAGCGGAACGCAAAGGAGGATGGATGGGATGAGCCGTACGGTCCTCGTGTTGAGCGAAGTGCGCGACGGGAAGCTGCGCAACGTCACCTATGAATGCTTGGCCGCGGCCAAGCGCATCGCCGAGGGCGGTCCGGTGGTGGCCGCCGTGTTCGGCACGAAGGCCGCCGCCTACGCGGAGGCGTTGGCCCAGCGCGGGGCGGACCGGGTGATCCGTGTCGAACACGCCGCCCTCGATGCGTACACCACCGACGCCTACGCCCAGGCCCTCATCCAGGTGATCGAAGCGGTCAAGCCCGACGCCGTCTTGCTGGGCCACACGGCGCTGGGGAAAGACCTGGCCCCGCGCGTGGCGGCGCGCCTCGATGTGGGGCTCCTTTCCGACTGCACGGATGTGGCGGTGGAAGGCGGCGAAGTGATCTTCACCCGGCCGATCTATGCGGGGAAGGCGTTCCAGAAGAAGAAGGTCCTCTCGGGCCTCCTCTTTGCCACCATCCGGCCGAACAACATTCCGCCGCTGGAGGCGGACGCGTCGCGCCAGGCGGTCGTGGAGACGCTGGGCGTGGTGATTGAGAACGTGCGCACGGAGGTCAAGGACGTCGTGCGCAAGACGGCCCAGGGCGTCGACCTGTCGGAGGCCAAGATCATCGTCTCCGGCGGCCGCGGCGTGAAGAGCGCCGAAGGGTTCAAGCCGCTGTACGAGCTGGCCGAGGTGCTCGGCGGGGTGGTGGGGGCCTCCCGCGGGGCGTGCGACGCCGGTTATTGCGATTACGCCCTGCAGATCGGGCAGACGGGGAAAGTGGTGACGCCCGACCTCTACATCGCCTGCGGCATTTCCGGGGCCATCCAGCACCTGGCCGGGATGAGCAACTCCAAGGTGATCGTGGCCATCAACAAGGACCCCGAGGCGCCCATCTTCCAGGTGGCCGATTACGGCATCGTCGGCGACCTCTTCGAAGTGGTGCCGCTCCTCACCCAGGAACTGCGCAAGGTGCTGCAGGAGGTGTGAGCCATCCGGCGGCGAAGCGGCGAACGGGTTCCGCAGTCTGAAGCCGGCTGAGCCGCCGTGAGACCAAAACCCGGACGGCTGTTGCCGCGCGATCCCTCGGGGTCGGCAACAGCCGTTTTTTTGCACCACCTGGCTGGACGGCGCGGTGCGGAACGGGGCAGGCCGCCGAGCGGAAGGATCGGAAGAGGCGCGTGGGGAAGTGGGATAACGGAGCGGAAGCGGCCCAACAGATCCGTTAGCGACGCAAGGGGGTTAAGGGTGATGGGCCAACGTTTCTGGCTGGCCATGCAGTTTTTGACGCGCGTTCCCGTTCCCCGCGGCGTGGCGTATGACGAGGCCGCCATGCGCGCCGCCGTCGGGTACTTTCCGCTCGTCGGGCTTATGCTGGGTTTGGGCTATGCCCTGGTCGATGCCGCCGGCCGCTGGCTCTTCGCTTCGCCGGCCGTCTCCAGCCTGTTTGTCGTCGGCTGCATGCTCGTGGTTACCGGCGCGCTGCACCACGACGGGCTGATGGATACCGCCGACGGCCTCCTGAGCAACAAGCCGCGGGAGGAGATGCTGGCCATCCTGCGCGACAGCCGGGTCGGGGCGATGGGCGCCTTGGCCGGCAGCTTTGCGCTCCTGGCCCACTGGGTGCTCGTGGCCGCCCTCCCGGAGCCCGTGCGCGTGGGGGTGTTGGCGGGCGCGCCGGCCTTGAGCCGTTGGGCGGTGGTGTGGGCGATGCGCCAGTGGCCTTACGCGCAAAAAGGCGGCAGCGTGGCCGGACGGCTTGGCCAGTCCGTCGCGGCGCGCACGGTGGCCGTGGCCACGGGATGGGTCCTGGTCGCGTGGGCTTCGGCCCTGGCTGTGCTGGCGCTGCCGCGCATCCGCACCGATGCCGCGCTCGCCTCTTGGATCGCCTTTGCCTTCCTGGCCCCGGCAGCGGTGTGGGGGACCTATCGCGGCGTGGCCCGCTTGGCTGCCGCGCGCCTTGGGGGATTGACCGGCGACGTGTACGGGGCGATCGCCGTGGCGACGGAGATGGCGGTGCTGGCGGTGGCCGTGGCGTGCTTTCGGTAGGGGAAGCAGCCGGGTGTGGCCGGGTAACGGGAAACGAAGCAGTCGAATGAGGGGGGATTGCGGGTGCGCGAACGGGTGGCCATCGTGACGGGGGGATCGAGCGGGATCGGCAAGGCCATCGCCAAGAAGCTGGCGGAAGCGGGGGCCAATGTGGTGATCACCGGCCGCAACGCGGAGCGGTTGGAAGCGGCCAAGGCGGAGATCGCGCGCGCGGGCGGCGAGGTGCTCACCGTGCCGATGGACGTGCGCGACCCGGAACGGGTGCAGCAGATGGTGACGGCGACGAAGGAAGCCTTTGGGCGCATCGATTTCCTCATCAACAACGCGGCGGGCAATTTCCTCTGCCCGGCCGAAAACCTGTCCATTAACGGCTGGAACGCCGTCATCAACATCGTGCTGAACGGCACCTGGTACTGCACCCAGGCGGTGGGCAAGGAATGGATTGCCGCGGGGCATCCCGGCGCCATCGTCAACATCGTCACCACCTATGCGTGGACGGCGGGGCCGGGGGTGATTCACTCCGCCTGCGCCAAGGCGGGCGTGCTGGCCATGACGCGCACGCTGGCGGTGGAGTGGGGCAGCAAATACGGCATTCGCGTCAACGCGGTGGCGCCCGGCCCCATCGCCGATACGGGCGGCGCCGAGCGGCTGTTGCCCGACGAGGAGGCGGTTCGCAAGACCGTGGAGAGTGTGCCGCTTGGGCGGTTGGGGCGCCCCGAGGAGGTGGCCGACGCCGTCTTGTTTCTCCTGTCGCCTGCGGCGGCCTACATCAACGGCGCGTGCCTCACCGTCGACGGCGGGCAATGGCTCAACCGGGCCCCGTTTTGAGCGAAGGACGCTGTGGGGGACGGGAGTGGGCGACGACGTGCCAGTTCGGCGGAAGCGAGCGTTCCCGGACGCCGGGCGTTCGCGCCGCCGGGCTGGCGCTTTTTTTGCTTAGGGCCGCAGGATGCGGTACCGTTTGCGCGGGCGGCCCACCTTGCCGTAGTCGTACTCGGCAACCACGCGCCCCGTCTCTTCGAGGTACTGGACGTAGCGGTGCACCGTGGGGTAGGCCAGGGCGGTGCCTTGGGTGATCTCGGCCAGGGTGACGGGATGGGCTTGCGCGCGCAGGTAGGCGAGGATCTTCTCGAGCGTGGTGGGGCAGATGCCCTTTTCCCCGGCGGGCTCGGCGGAGCGGCGGCGTTGCGCCGCAACGAGGTCGCGCATCTTGAGGTGGAGGCGGACGCGCGAGATCAGATCCGGCGCCTTGACTGGCTTGACGGCGAAGTCGGTGGCGCCCGCCTCGAGAAAGCGCGCCGCCACGTCGGTGCGTTCCTCGACGGTGAGGACGAGGATCGGGACGTCCGGGTCGAGGGCGCGCAGGCGGCGCACGGTGGAGAGCCCGTCGCCGTCGGGCATGTGGTAGTCGACAATGACGAGGTCGTGGCGGCGGGCACGGAACCGCGCCAAGCCGGCCCATCCGCTCGCCGCCGTTTCGACCTGCCAGCCGGCGAAGGTAAGAATTTCGGACAGGGTGAAGCGGACGCTTTCGTGGTCGTCGATGACGAGAATGAAGGCAGGTTCGCTGTGCACGGAAACGTTCCTCCCCGTTCACGAGGGACTTGTCCGCTTTACCGGCAAACCGGGGTCCGGCGCGCAGGGCAGCGTGAGCACCACGGTGGTTCCGCGGCCCGGCGCGCTGGCAAGGGTCACCGTGCCCCCGTGGGCAGCCACCACCTTTTTCACGAAGGGGAGGCCCAGTCCCGTGGCCTGCTTGGTGCTGAAGCCCGGCTTGTCGATCTCGCCCAGCAGGTGGGGCGGGATGCCGGGGCCGTCGTCTTCCACGCGCAGGCGGACGGCGCCGTCGGACGCCTCGGCGCGGATGGCGATGCGGCCCGGCCGGTCGCCGATGGCGCTCATGGCGTTCTCAAGGAGGTTCATCAGCACGCGGGCCATGCGGATGCGGTTGACGCGGACGGGTGGCAAATCCGGCGGAACCTCCACCTCGAGGCGGATGTGGTCCCGGTGGGGCAGCCAGTGGGCGCGCACCAGGTTGACCAGTTCGTGCGGCCGCGTGTCGACGCGGACGTCCTCGCGCAGGATCTCGTTGATCATTGTCGCCAGCGTCTGCACCGCTTCTTCGATGCGCTGGGCATAGGCGCGCGTCTGCTCCGACGGCGCGGCGAGGGCAAGGAGCGAGGCCAGCCCCTCCACCGTCACGAGGGGCGTTTTCAGGTCGTGGACGAGGGCGTGCAGCTCCTGGTACACCCGGTGCTCCAACAGTTGCAGCTTGGCTTCGTGCAGCGCGCGGGCTTGCCGCTCGATCGTTTCCGCCGCCGCAAGCTGTGCGGCATAGCCGACGGCCAGCTGAACGTACAGGACGGCGGAGGCCAGAAGGGGCACGACCAGCGCAACGGACAGGAGGGCCAGAAGCGGCTCGGCTCCGAGAAATTCGGCGGCAAGATGCAGGCTGACGGCCAGGTCGTCGCGTCCAAAGCCGAAGGGGATCAAGATCGGGCAGGCGTTCAGCCACTGCCCGGCAAACAGCACGTGTCCGACGATGCCGACGGTGGACCATACGGTGCGCTGCCGCTCCGGGATGCGGGCCAAAAGCGCCGTGACGACGGCCAAGCTCAGGAGATGCGGCACGGGCGGGCCGGGAACCCCTCTGGCGGCGACCGCGTCGCGCGCCAGCAGGACGGCGAGGGCCACGGCGGCAAATACACCTTGCGTCCGCGAAGAGGAGAAGGTGCGGCGGCCGGAAACAACGAGGTAGGCCCCGATGAGCACGGCCCCGTCGGCCAGCGTATAGAGGCCGGCGCGCCCAAAGGTAGCCAGAACCAACGTTCCGCTGTCGGCCTCCCGGATGGCGCGAGCGATGGCCTGCAGGACGGAGACGGCCAGCGGTTCGCTCCAGTACGGGGCGAGGGCGGCGAGGAGGAGCAGCGCCGCGCCGACGGCCCGCTGCACGGGGCGTTCCGCGCGGTCGAAGAGGATCGGGATCCGCATGGGTCTCCCCCTAGCGGTATGCGGAGTTGAGCGGGATCTTCGCCGCCTCGAAGGTGCGCACGCGCGTGTACGGGACATCGTGGCGGCGGGCCAGGGCGGAAAGGTGGCGATCCTGTTCGGCATCGGCGCGGGCGATGACGTACCGGGCATGGGGAAGCAGCAGGTCGAAAAGTGCGGCGCTGCGCGCGTCGTTGCGCAAGGGGCCTCCGAAAAAGACGAGGATGAGCGGCACGCCTTGCCGGTGGGCAAGCTGGGCGATTTCCCGCGCGCGCCGGACCTCCGCTTCCCACGTCCGCCTTGCAGCGGCAAGGCCGACGGGGCTGTAGCCGACCGCCAAAAGGACGCTCCGGTAGGGGGAAAGGTCCCGCGCCTCGGCATAGGGGCGCACGTCGCCGTCGATGTGCAGCGTGTCGGCCAGGCGGGCGAGGGCATGCACCTCGACGCCTTGACCGACTGCCGTGATCAGGGCCGGTTCGCGAGCGACGGGAAACGGCAAGTGGGGGAGCGTCCATTCTCGTGCCGGAACGGTGGCGACCGCTTCTCGGTACGCGCAGGCAAGGGCCAGCGCAACCAGCAGGGCCGGCACGATCCAAGGGCGTCCGCGACGGTTGGACATGGCCGGTCCTCCCCGTGGCGGTTTGTTTTTCTTCGCGAAAAAAGAAGACCAGAGGAACGGCTCATCCTCTAGTCTAGCAAATGGGACGCAAGTGTTCACCTTTTTTAAACGTTTCCATTCTTCGCTGCAATCGTTCTACCGCTTCAACCGGGGATCCAGGGCGTCGCGCAGGCCATCGCCCAGCAGGTTGAACCCGAGGACGGTGAGCAGGATGGCCAAGCCCGGGAACGTGACCACCCACACCGCCGTCTGGAAGGCAGACTGGCCTTCCTTCAGCATCAGCCCCCATTCCGGCTGGGGCGGCTGGGCGCCGAGGCCGAGGAAGCTGAGGCCGGCGGCGTCGAGGATGGCCGTGCCGATGCTGAGGGTGGTCTGCACGAGGATCGGCGCGAAGCAGTTGGGCAGGATGTGGCGGAAGAGGATGCGCGCGTCGGACGCGCCGATGGCTCGCGCCGCCTCGACGAATTCCATCTCCTTTACGGCGAGGACCGACGAGCGGACGATGCGCGCGAATTGCGGGATGCCGACGATGCCGATGGCGATCATGGCGTTGATCAGGTCCGGACCGAGGATGGCCACGATGGCGATGGCCAGCAGTATGCTCGGGAAGGCGAGCAGGATGTCGACGAGGCGCATGATGACGAGATCCACCGCCCGGCCGAAATAGCCGGAAACCGCGCCCAGCAGCGTGCCGAGCACAAGGGAGATGCCCACCGACACGACGCCGATTTCCAGGGAAATGCGCGCGCCGTGCAGGATGCGGCTGAAGATGTCGCGGCCTTGGGCGTCGGTGCCGAGCCAGTGCTCGGCCGAGGGCGGCTTGAGGCGGTTGTAGAGGTCGGTGTCGTGGACCGGGTCGTACGGGGCGAGCACGTCGGCGAAGAGCGCCGCCAACAGCAGCAGGGCGAGGATGACCAATCCGGTGCAGGCCGACTTGCTGCGCAAAAGGCGCGACAGGGCGTCCCGCCAGGGTCCGGCCGCCTTGTGCGGCGTGATGCCTGCCGGGGGCGCGGGTGTTCGGGCGTTGTGCGCATGGGGGATCGGTGCTGGCGTGGACATGCCCGGCTTCCCTCCTTACTCCAAACGGATGCGCGGATCAAGGGCTTTGTACAGGAGATCGGTTACCAGGTTGATGATCACGAACAGCGTGGCGATGAACAGGATGGTGCCCTGGACGACGGGAATGTCGCGGGCGAGGATGGCGTTGACCACATAGCGACCGATGCCCGGCCAGGAGAAGATCGTTTCGGTCAGCACCGCGCCGCTGAGCAGGGCCCCGAACTGCAGGCCCATCACGGTGAGAACGGGGAGAAAGGCGTTCTTCAGCGCGTGGCGCACGAGGATGACGTGTCCGCGCAGCCCTTTGGCCTTGGCGGTGCGGATGTAGTCCTGCTCGAGAACTTCCAGCATGCTTGCCCGCGTCATGCGCGCGATGATGGCCATCGGGATCGTGCCGAGCACGACGGCAGGCAAGAGAAGATGGGCCAGGCTGTCCCAGAACGCCGGCCAGTTGGCCGTGAGCACGCTGTCGACAAGGTGCAGGCCGGTGATCGTCTCCAATTGAATGTCGTGGGAGAGGCGGCCGGACGGCGGCAGCCACCCGAGCTGGACGGAGAAGGCCCAGATGACGAGCAGCCCCAGCCAGAAGATCGGCATCGACACGCCGATGAGCGCCCCGGTCATGCTGAGGTTGTCGAACCACGAGTGGGGACGGACGGCGGCGATCACGCCGGCCGTCACCCCGACAACGGTGGCGACGAGCATGGCCGCCAGGGCGAGCTCCAAGGTGGCCGGAAAGCGCTCCATCAGCTCGACGGCGATTTGCTCGTGGGTGTGGATGGAGCGGCCGAGATCGCCGGAGAGGACGCGGCCGAGAAAGCGGGCGTACTGCACGAGGAAGGGGTCATTCAGGCCGAGGTCTTCGCGCAGCTGCGCAAGCTGTTCCGGCGTGGCCCGCTCGCCGAGCATCACCTGTGCCGGGTCGCCGGGGATGAGGTGCAGGAGCAGAAAGGCGAGAAAGGTGACGCCGATCAGCACGGGAATCAGCCAGACGAGTCGCTTGACGATGTAGCGCAGCATGGGGACTCCTCCTCATGGAAAGGCATTTCCTCCGGGGGTTTCCCCGGAGGAAATGCGCATCCTGCATGGCCACGCCGATCTCGCCGCGGTCGGCGCGTTGCAGCGCCGCCGCCGCGCGAGGCGCGGCCTCACTTTTGCACGTCTACCTTGTTGAGCGGCTCGGAGCCCGTCGGGTGCGGCACGTAGTTCTTGACGTAGGCGCGGGCGGCCAGCGGCGGCGTGGCGTGGGCGAGGGGCACCCACGGAGCGTCGCGGTGGATGATCTCCTGCGCCTTCTTGTACAGCTCCTCGCGCTTCTTCTGGTCGGTCTCGCGCTGGGCTTGGATGAGGAGCGCATGCAGCTCGTCGCTGCGGTAGAAGGAGATGTTGCCCGCGCTGCCCTTGACGGCGTTGTCCTTGTCCAAGAGCACGTACAGGAAGTTGTCCGGGTCGCCGTTGTCGCCCGTCCACCCGAGCAGGGCCATGTCGTGCTCGCCGTTTTTCGTCTTCTCCAGATAGGTCCCCCATTCGTAGGAGACGATCTTCGCCTCGATGCCCACCTTGGCCAGGTCGGCGGCGATGGCCTGGGCGATCTGCTGCGGCTGCGGCATGTACGGCCGCGGGTTGGGCATGGCCCACAGCGTCGTCTTGAAGCCGTTCGGGTAGCCGGCTTCGGCCAAGAGGGCCTTCGCCTTCTCGGGGTTGTACTCGTAATCCTGGATCTCGTCGTTGTAGCCCCACAGCGTGGGCGGCAGCGGGTTTTTGGCCGGCTTGGCCAGCCCGCCGTAGAAGGCGTCGATCAGCGCCTGCTTGTTGATGGCGTGGTTGATGGCCTGGCGCACCTTCGGGTTGTCAAAGGGCTTCTTGTCCATGTTCATGGCCAGATAGCCGACGTTCATCGACGGGCGCAGGATCAGCTGCAGGTCGGGGTTGTTCTTGACGTTCGGCACGTCCTCGGGGTTGAGCCCGTCCATGATGTCGATCGTGCCGGCCTGCAGTTCGAGGAAGCGCGCCGCGTTGTCCGGGATGACGCGGAAGATGAGCGTTTTGATCTTGGCCTTTTCGCCCCAGTAGTTGTCGTTGCGCTCGAGGACGATCCGGTCGTCCTTTTTCCATTCCTTGAAGATGAACGGTCCCGTACCGACCGGGTTCTTGAAGAAGTCCTTCCCGTACTTCTTGATCGCCGCAGGGCTGGCGATGGCGAAGGCCGGCATGGCCAAGGTTTGCAGGAAGGGTGCGTTCGGCTCCTTCAGCGTGATCTTCACTTCGTAGGGCCCCGTTTTTTCCACCTTTTGAATGATGCCGGGGAATCCGCCGAACATATAGCCGTAGTATTCAAAATCGCCGTGGTGGTACGGGTGGTTTTTGTCCATCCACCGCTGGAAGTTGAAGACGACGGCGTCGGCGTTGAAGTCGGTTCCGTCGTGGAACTTGACGCCTTCGCGCAGCTTGAACGTCCACACTTTGCCGTCCTCGCTCACGTTCCACTCCGTGGCCAGGGCCGGCTTGACGGTGGTGTCCTCTTCGTTGTACTGGACGAGGGTATCAAAGATCTGGTGCGTCACCCGAATCGACTCGCCGTCGGTGACGTTGGCCGGGTCGAGGCCGACCGCGTCGCTGCCGCGGCCGAAGACGAGCGTCTTGTCGCCGCCCGCGTTGCCGGATCCGCCGTCGGTCGTCGCCGGCTGGCTTTGGTTGGGTGCGGCCGTCTCCCGCGCGCCGCAGCCGGCGAGCGCCGTGGCCAGGGCGAGCAGGAGGACGAGGGTGAGCAAAAAGCCCTTTTTCCGCATCGCGTGACAACCTCCTTGTGGATGGGATTGGTTTTGGGCAGGAGCGCGCGCCGGAACCGGCGCGGTGTTGCCTCGCCGCTAGACCGCGTGGCAGGCCACCCAGTGTCCGCCGCCCAGGTCGCGCAACTCGGGGCGCTGCTCGCGACAGCGCGGCTCGGCTAGCGGACAACGGGGGTGAAAGGAGCACCCCGGCGGCAGGAAGCGCATGTCCGGCGGGCCGCCGGGAATGGGGGTGAGCCGCGCGTTCCGGTTCCCGTCGAGGCGCGGCAGCGAACCGAGCAGGCCGACGGTGTACGGATGGCGCGGGGAGGCAAACAGGGTGCGCACGTCGGCCTCTTCGACCGGCCGGCCGGCGTACATCACGAGGACGCGGTCGCACACCTCGGCCACCACGCCCAGGTCGTGGGTGATCAGGATGACGGCCATGCCCAGCTCCTCTTGCAGCCGCCGGATCAGCTCGAGGATCTGCACCTGGATCGTCACGTCGAGGGCGGTGGTCGGCTCGTCGGCGATGAGGAGCTTCGGCTGGCAGGCCAGGGCCATGGCGATCATCACCCGCTGGCGCATGCCGCCGGAAAACTCGTGCGGGTAGGCGTCGAGGCGCTTGTGCGGGTCGGGGATGCCGACCATGGCCAGAAGCTCGGCTGCCCGCGCCCGGGCCGCCCGTTTGCTCAGCTTCCGGTGCGTGGTGAGCACCTCGGCGATCTGGTCGCCGACGGTCAGCACGGGGTTGAGCGACGTCATCGGGTCCTGGAACACCATGGCGATGCGGTTGCCGCGGATACTGGCCATCTCCCGCTCCGTCTTGGCGAGCAGGCTTTCGCCTTCCAGGCGGATGTCGCCGCCGACGATGCGCCCGGGCTCGGCGACGAGGCGAAGGATGGACAGGACGGTGACGCTCTTGCCCGATCCCGACTCGCCGACGATGCCGAGGGTCTCCCCGGGGGCAACGGTGAAGCTGACCCCGTCGACCGCCTTGACGACCCCCGTTTTGGTGAAGAAGTACGTGCGCAGGTCGCGCACCTCGAGAAGCGGCGCCTCGGCTGTGTTCATGGTGGCGGCCCCCTTTGTTGAGTCCGTTGGATTCGACAGCGGGCGAGCCGTTCCCTATTTTTTCTCATATTTCTCTTAACTTTTTCTCATCACCCAACTCGCAACTGAACAAACAGAATGGAAGATTGGTACAATAGGAACAACGGAGGGGATCGGTGTGCGCATTGAAGCGGCCGAATTGCGCGTGCTTCGCCTGCCGCTGAAGTTTCGCTTCGAAACCTCCTTCGGCGTGCTGACGGAGCGCACGATTTTGCTGCTGACCTTGTTTTCCGACGGTTTGGAAGGCTACGCGGAAGGGGTGATGGAGCGCCTTCCGCTGTACCGCGAGGAAACGGTGGACAGTGCGTGGTACCTCCTTCGGGACGTCGTCCTCCCGCGCGTGGTGGGGAAATCCTTCCCCAACCCCGAGTCCCTGGTCGAGGCGCTCAAGCCGCTGCGCGGCAACCGCCAGGCCCTGGCCATGGTGGAGATGGCCTTCTGGGATCTCTGGGCCAAGGGCTTGGGCGTGCCGCTGTGGCAGCTCTTGGGCGGCGTGCGGACGGCCATTCCCGTGGGCGTGTCGCTGGGCATTCAGCTGTCGCTGGCGGCGACGGTCGAGGCGGTGGAACGGGCCGCGGCGCAGGGGTACAAGCGCGTCAAGCTGAAGATCAAACCGGGGTGGGATGTGGCCGTTGTGGCGGCGGTGCGCGAGCGTTTCCCTGACCTCGATCTCACCGTCGACGCCAACGCGGCGTACACGCTGGCCCAGGAGACTGTCTTCATCGCCCTCGACGAATTCCGTCTAACGTACATCGAGCAGCCGCTTTCCTACGACGACCTCGTCGACCACGCCAAGCTGCAGGCGCGGCTGAAGACGCCGCTGTGCCTCGACGAGTCGATCCTCTCGCCGGAGGACGCCCGCAAGGCGCTGGAGCTGCGCGCCTGCGGGGTGATCAACATCAAGGTGGCCCGCGTCGGCGGCCATCTCGCCGCGCGGCGCGTCCACGACATCGCCCAGGCCTTTGGCGCGCCGGTGTGGTGCGGCGGCATGCTCGAGGCCGGTGTGGGGCGAGCACACAACCTGCATCTGTCCACCCTGGCCGGCTTCACCCTGCCCGGCGACACCAGCTCGGCCAGCCGCTATTGGGCGGAGGACATCGTCAACGAGCCGCTGGAAGCGGAAAACGGCGTCGTACCGGTTCCGGCGGGGCCGGGCATCGGCGTGACGCTCAACCGCGACGTCGTCGCCCGCGTCACCGAGGCGGCCGTCACGCTCAAGCCGGAGGTGGGGCGCGGTGGCTGAGGTGAAGGTGCGCGAGCTGCGCGGGGTGGAGGAGCTGGAACGCGTCGTCGCGCTGCAGCAGGCGGTGTGGGGCTTTGCCGACCGCGACGTCGTTCCCGCAGCGTTGCTCATCGCCGCCCAGGAGGAGGGGGCCCTCATCGCCGGGGCCTTCGCCCAGGGCGAGCTGATCGGCTTCGTGTTCGGCTTTCCCACGCGCGATCCGGCGCAGCAACACTCGCACATGCTCGGCGTGCTGGAACCCTACCGCGGCACCGGCGCGGCCCTCGCCCTCAAGCGCTTCCAGCGCGACTGGTGCCTTGCGCGCGGCATCGCCCGTGTGGTGTGGACGTACGATCCCCTGCGCGGCGGCAACGCCAACTTCAACGTGCGCAAGCTGGGCGTGACGGTGCGGCGCTACCTGCCCGACTGCTACGGCGCCCTACGCGGCGTCAACGCGGGGGCGCCGTCGGACCGCTTCTGGGCCGAGTGGGAGCTGGCCTCCCCGCGCGTGGCGGCCCGCCTAAGCGCGCCGCTGCCGCCCGCCGACGTGCGCGACGTGCCCTTCGCCAACCGCGTCGACGGCGACGTGCCGCGGGAGGCGGTGCTCGACCTCGACGCGCCGCGCCTCCTCGTGCGCATTCCCGACGACTGGGGGGCGATCCTGGGCCGCGATCCGGCCTTGGCCCTGCGGTGGCGGCTGCACGCCCGCGAGGTGTTCGGCCACTACTTTGCCCGCGGGTACCGGGTGACGGAGTTTGTCCCCCGCCCCAACGCCTACGTTCTCGAACGCATCCCGGTGGGGGAGGGTGGCTGAATGTCGGCGATTTTGGCCTACCTGGCGCGCCACTGCGACGCGATGCTGCGCGACATCGAGACGCTCGTGCGGGCCGCGTCGCCCTCGACGCGGAAAGCGCTCGTTGACCGCTGCGGCCGTGTGCTGGCGGAGCTGGTGGCGGCGCGGTTGGGGGTAAGGGGGGAGAGGATTCCCCAGGCGGAGGTGGGGGACCATTACCGGTTCGCCATCGGGGACGGGGACCGGCAGGTCC
The DNA here is from genome assembly GCF_014646935.1 of Calditerricola satsumensis. Taxonomy (GTDB): domain Bacteria; phylum Bacillota; class Bacilli; order Calditerricolales; family Calditerricolaceae; genus Calditerricola; species Calditerricola satsumensis. The sequence goes on from NZ_BMOF01000001.1 coordinate 129,474, forward strand.
TCCTCCTCGCCCACCACGACACGGTGTGGGAGGAGGGGCGCCTGGCCTTTCGCGTGGAGGGAAGCCGGGCCTACGGGCCGGGCATCTTCGACATGAAAGGGGGCATCGTCCAGGCGGTGTGGGCCCTGAAGGCCCTCGTCGACCTCGGCGTGCCCCTCGCCAAGCGCGTCGTCCTCCTGTCCACCTCCGACGAGGAGATCGGCAGCCCGACGTCGCGCGCGCTGATCGAGGCCGAGGCGCGAAACAGCGCGGCGGTGCTCGTGTTGGAGCCGGCCGCCGGCGCGGACGGGGCGCTGAAGACGGCGCGCAAAGGCGTGGGCCTTTACCGGCTGACGGTTAGGGGACGGGCGGCCCACGCCGGAAGCGACCCCGACAAGGGCGTCAGCGCCGTGGCTGAGCTGGCGCGCCAGGTCCTCGCCCTCGAGGCCCTCGCCGCTCAGGAGAAGGGGACGACGATCAACGTGGGCGTCGTTCGCGGTGGCACGCGCAGCAACGTCATTCCCGAGGCGGCGGAGGCGGAGATCGACGTGCGCGCTGCGACGCTGGATGAGGCGCGGCGCGTCGACGCGGCCATCCGCGGGCTCAAGCCCGTCCTGCCTGGGGCGACCCTTGCGGTGACGGGCGGGATCAACCGCCCGCCGATGGAGCGGACGGCGGCCATCGGCGCCCTCTTTGCACGGGCGCGCGTCATCGCCGCGCGGCTGGGCTTTTCCCTGTCCGAGGCGGCCGTCGGCGGGGCCAGCGACGGCAATTTCACTGCTGCCCTGGGCGTGCCCACCCTGGACGGGCTGGGCTGCGTCGGCGACGGCGCCCACGCGGAGCACGAGCACATCGTCATCGACGCCCTGGCCCCGCGCGCGGCGCTCTTGGCCCATCTCCTGGCCGAGCTGTAAACGGGGCCGGATTTCCCAACAAGGAGGTGGCGCCCATGGAGGCGATGCGCGCCGTCGTGTTCGATGCGTACGGCACGCTCTTCGACGTCCAGGACGCGGTGGCGGCGGTGTGCGACCGCCGCTTTCCCGGCTACGGGAAGGCGCTCGGGGAGCTGTGGCGGCGGAAGCAGCTCGAATACACCTGGCTGTGCTCGCTGATGGGCCAGTACCGCGATTTTTGGCGGCTTACCGAGGACGCGCTGGCGTACGCGCTGAAAGCGTTGGGTCTGAACGCGGCGCCGGATGCGCGCCGGGAACTGCTGGAAGCGTATCGGACCCCTCCGCCTTACCCCGAGGTTTCCCGTGCGCTAGAAGCCATGGTGGGAAAGACCTTGGCCATTCTGTCCAATGGCACGGCGGAAATGCTCCGCGCGGCCGTGGCGAACGCGGGACTGGCCGGACGGTTTGCCGCGGTGATTAGCGCCGATGAGGCACGCGTCTATAAGCCGCATCCGGACGTGTACGCGCGGGTTCTGACCCGGCTGGGCGTGGCGAAGGAGGACGTGCTGTTTGTGACGGCCAACGCGTGGGATGCGGCGGGGGCGAAGCAGTTCGGGTTCCGCGTCTGCTGGCTGAACCGGTTCGGCATGCCGTTTGACGAGGGGTTGGCCGTCCCCGACCGGGTGGTCGAACGCCTCGACCAGCTTTTCTAAGCCGCTCCGCGTCCGAACCGGATCGCGGTTCCCTTTCGCGTCCCCGATTGCGCCCCTTGCAACGGTTGGGCATGCCGATGGGCAAGCGCGATGGCGACGGATGGATTGCGCCGCCCGCGCGGTGGATATTTTCGTCGGGCGGTGGTATACTGGTTGTGTCTTGATCGAAAGCGATCGATTTAAAACGAGACGACTCGGTAAGGGGGAAGCGCCAATGGCGATCGTCAACGCCACGGATCAGACATTTCAAAGCGAAGTGGCTTCGGGGACGGTGCTGGTCGACTTCTGGGCGCCGTGGTGCGGGCCGTGCCGCATGATCGCGCCGGTGCTGGAGGAGCTGGACAAAGAGATCGGCGATAAGGTGAAGATCGTCAAGGTGAACGTCGACGAAAACCCGGACACGGCCAGCCAATACGGCGTGATGAGCATTCCGACGCTTATCCTGTTCAAAGACGGGCAACCGGTTGACAAGATCATCGGCTATCAGCCGAAGGAAGCCCTGCTCAGCCACCTCAACAAACATCTGTGAGCGGCAAGACGACAAGGAAAAAGCCTGTCCCTCGGGCAGGCTTTTTTCGTGGGAGCAAAGGGGAAAGGAGGTGAGCGATCGTGCCCCGCGACCAGCTCAAGGAGAAGCTGGCCCTGCTGCCGGCCAAGCCGGGCGTTTACCTCATGAAGGGCGCGGACGGCGAGATCCTGTACGTGGGCAAGGCCAAGGTGCTGAAAAACCGCGTCCGCTCGTACTTCACCGGCAGCCACGATGGCAAGACCCAGGCCCTGGTCAATGAGGTGGCCGACATCGACTACATCGTCACCGACAACCCCGTCGAGGCGCTGCTCCTCGAATGCAACCTGATCAAGCAGCACAAGCCCCGCTACAACGTGCTCTTGCGGGACGACAAGTCGTACCCGTACATCAAGCTGACGAACGAGCGGCACCCGCGCCTCGAAGTGACGCGGCGGGTGAAGAAGGACAAGGCCAAGTACTTCGGCCCCTACCCCAACGCCGGGGCGGCCCAGCACGCCAAGAAGCTCCTCGACCGTCTCTACCCGCTGCGCAAGTGTCGCACCCTGCCCAAGGAGGTGTGCCTCTACTATCACCTCGGCCAGTGCCTCGCCCCCTGCGTCCACGACGTCCCTCCCGAGCGGTACGCGCCGATTGTCGAGGAGATCACGCGCTTTTTGAGCGGCGACGTCGACGGCATCGTCAAGCAGTTGGAGGCGAAGATGCACGCGGCGGCCGAGGCCCTCGAGTTCGAGCGGGCCAAGGAGTACCGTGACCTGATCGCCGACATCGAGAAGGTGGCGGAAAAGCAGAAGATTGCCTTCAACGATTTCATCGACCGTGACATCTTCGCCTACCACGCCGACCGCGGCTGGATGTGTGTACAGGTGTTCTACATCCGCCAGGGTAAGCTGATCGAGCGCGACGTGGCCATCTTCCCCCACTACGGCGACCCGGCCGAGGACTTCCTTTCCTACGTGACGCAGTTCTACTTCCACCATCCCGCCCGTCCGAAGGAGATCTGGCTGCCCGAGGGCGTCGATCCCGGCGCCCTGGCGGAATGGCTCGGCGTCAAGGTCCACGTGCCGAAGCGTGGGAAGAAGAAGGAGCTCGTCGACCTGGCGGCGGAGAACGCCCGCCTGGCCCTCGAGGAGCGCTTCCGCCTTATGGAACGCGACGAGGCGCGCACGGTGGAGGCCCTCGACACGCTGGGCCGCCTTCTCGGCATCGGCTATCCGAAGCGCATCGAGGCCTTCGACAACGCCACCACCCAGGGCGTCGATCCCGTGGCGGCGATGGTCGTGTTCGTCGACGGCAAGCCGGCCAAGGCGGAGTACCGCAAGTACCGCATCCGCACCGCCGAAGGCCCGGACGACTATGCGGCGATGCGCGAGGTGATCCGCCGCCGCTACACGCGGGTGCTGAAGGAAAACCTGCCCCTGCCCGACCTGATTGTCGTCGACGGGGGCAAGGGGCAGATGTCCGCGGCCATGGACGTGCTGGAGAACGAGCTGGGGCTGTACGTGCCGGTGTGCGGCTTGGCCAAAGACGAGCGCCACCGCACCTCGCGCCTGTTGTTCGGCGATCCGCCGGAGGAGGTGCCGATCGACCGGCACAGCCACGCCTTCCACCTGCTCACGCGCATCCAGGACGAGGTGCACCGCTTCGCCAACACTTTCCATCGCCAGGTGCGCACGAAAACGGCCTTCCGCTCCGTCCTCGACGACATCCCCGGCGTCGGCCCCAAGCGGCGCCAGCTCCTTCTTTCGCACTTCGGCTCCCTCGAGCGGATCAAGACGGCCGCGCTTGAAGAGTTTCGCCAAATCGGCATCGGCGACAAGCTGGCCAAGGCGATCCAGGAGCATCTGCGGCAGGCGTAGCCCCCTCGTACGGATGGGAGGGGGCTTTTCTCCCTCGTGGTACGGCGAGGGCGATACCGTTCCCACGTGGAACGACGTCGCGGTCCATGTCTACGGCCGGGGTCACGTCATAGAGGATCGGGAGGGGATCAAGGCGATCCTGATGCACATGGTTGATCAGCATGAGGAAGCGCGACGCAAAACGGCCGCGGTTCGGCGCAACCGCGGCCGCTTGTTGTGTATTTGCCCGCTTGCCTCAGTTCCGAAGAATCCGACAACACACGCCAGCTTCAGGAAGCGGCCCGGAGCCGGACGCTTTTCCAGCCCAACCACAGAAGCGCCGACGGCAGAAGCGCGCCCAGGGCAAAAACGAGAACCGGTGCAGCGACGGTGGACAACGTCAGCAGCGGGTAAAAGGACGCGTTGGCCATCAGGTACCCGATCCACTCTAAGCCGGCGGCGCTGGCGTCAAACTGCGAAACGCTCCAGCAGGCCAGCCAGACCGCCAGCACGAGCAGGCTGGGCGCGAGAACGGCGAGGGCGTGGCAAGGGCGGTTGGCCTGACGAGCGAGCCTTCGCCCGCCCCACACGTAGAGCGTGATCGCAACGGCCGTCAGCGACAGGTGGAACAGGAAGCGGTAGGCGGCGGGAATGACATCGTAGGCGAAAACAAAGGCCGATCCGATGACCGCGCAGACCAGAAGGTGGACCCCCAGCGCGGCGAGCGCCTTGCGCATGTCGACCCTCCTTTCCGCTGTGGTCTTCCTCAGTTTACCATGGAAATCCGGCTCACGCCAGCTCAACGCGTCCCCAGGCGAGGGATCTGGGCGAAGAGGCGTTTTCCCAGCGAGAGGAGGCTGGCGATCACGTTTCCCAAAGCGGGAAGCACGCGCAAGGCGATGCGCCACCAACCGGTGTCTTTGAGGATGTTGGACCCTTTCAACCAGCTGAACAGTTTCAGGGGCGACACATGGCGGAACAGGCCAGAAAGCATGGCAACGTCCTCCATTTCATGAGGGATGCGGAATGGCATCCTCCTGCGTGGCTTTCTGGATACTTTATGCGAGACGGCGAAAGGGTTGTGGATGGTTGTCCTTCCGCGGCAAAAGAAACCCTTGCCTATCCGAGGAGCGAACCGCGTGAAGAGCGGACACGGGCCGAGAACGGATCACCTTTCCCCTTGTGTCGCCTCGCCGAATGTGGTATCATTCACAGCAAATCCAATCGCATACGCCCACTTTCGTCGAGTGGGGTAGAGGCGCGGAGACCATGAGTACCCGCCGGGAGAGCCGGGGCTCGCCGAACGGCGGCGAAAGGGGGATCCGCCGAAGTCCCGTCACCACCCCGGGGTGGCGGGGCTGGGCCGGCATCGAACAGGTGTCGGACTGTCACGGCTTATGCAGCCGTGGAGCGCTATCCTGCAACGAGGAAGTAGGGCTTTGTTCGGCATGTCGCCATTGGCGCGGGGCGCGACGGCGGCAACGGCAAGGCTTCTACCCTTGTTGTTGCCGCCGTTTTCGTTTGGGAGACAAAGGAGGGAACCCGTATGGCGCTGATCGTGCAGAAATACGGCGGGACATCGGTGGGCAGCGTCGAGCGGATCAAGGCCGTGGCCCAGCGCGTGCACCGGACGCGCGAGGCGGGGCACGACGTCGTTGTGGTCGTCTCGGCCATGGGCCACACGACGGACGAGCTGATCGACCTGGCCCGGCGCGTCACCGACCGCCCGGATGACCGCGAGCTGGACATGCTCCTGACGACGGGCGAGCAGGTGTCCATCGCCCTGCTCACCATGGCCCTGCAGGCCCGCGGATGCCCGGCCGTTTCCCTGACCGGCTGGCAGGCGGGCATCACCACCGAAGCGGTGCACGGGCGGGCGCGCATCCTGTCCATTGACACCGCGCGCGTGCGCCGCGAGCTGGAGCAAGGCAAGGTGGTCGTGGTGGCCGGTTTCCAGGGCGTGACGCCGGACGGGGAGATCGCCACCCTCGGCCGCGGCGGATCAGACACCACGGCGGTGGCCCTGGCGGCGGCCTTGGGGGCGGACCGGTGCGACATCTACACCGACGTGGCCGGCGTCTATTCGGCCGACCCGCGCGTCGTCCCCACCGCCCGCAAGCTGGACGTCATCACCTACGACGAGATGCTGGAGCTGGCCGCCCTCGGGGCGGGGGTGCTCCATCCCCGCGCTGTGGAGTGCGCGAAGAAGCATAAGGTGGTGCTGACGGTCCGCTCCAGCTTTACCGAAGAGGAAGGGACGTGGGTCAAGGAGGTGGCCGACATGGAACAGGGACAAGTGGTGCGCGGCGTGGCCCAAGACAAAAACGTGGCCCGCGTGACGGCGGTGGGCCTGCCAAACAAGCCGGACACCCTGGCGGCGTTGTTCACGATTTTGGCCGAGGCCAACATCAACGTGGACATCATCATCCAGAACGCCTACGACGACGCGCGCATCAGCGTCTCCTTCTCGGTGGCTGGCGAGGACCTGCCGCGCACGCTGGAAGTGCTGACCAAGCATCGCGACCGGTTCGGTTTTGCCTCGCTCATGTCGGAGGAGGGCCTGGCCAAGGTGTCGATCGTCGGCGCGGGGATGGTGTCCAACCCCGGGGTGGCGGCGGCCATGTTCCGCACCCTCAGCGAGCAGGGAATCCCGATCAAGATGGTCAGCACGTCGGAGATCAAGGTGTCGTGCGTCGTTCCGCAAGCCGACGCCGAGCGGGCCGTGCGTGCCCTGCACACCGCCTTCCAACTGGACGCGGCGGAGCGCGTGACGGTGCACGGGTAAGGGAGTGGCGCGGACCGCGGAAGAGAAAGCGCGACGAAACGGGATCGGCTGCACCGGCAACGGTGTCCGGCCAACCGTTACGCCGGATGAGGCCGGGCCGTTTCCGACGCCGAGGGACCGACAGGCGTAACCAGGCCTGTCGGTTTCTGTTTGGTCCGCCGTCGGAACGCGCGGTCTTCGGGGCCGAGCAGGGCATCCAGCAGCGCCAGGTTGGCCGTTTCGTTGAGGCGGATGGCGTGGAGGTCATCGGGGGTAGGAAAGAGGTGGCCGGGCGGAAGCACCCATTCGCCGCCGATGTCGGCGCCGATCACGCGGGCATGTTGGCGGAAGCACGCGATCCACGCCAGCAGGTCTGCGAGGGCGAGGGTGCCCTGATCCCAGTTGGTGGCGGCCACCTCCGGGGAGAGGACGTCTTTGTCCACGGAGAGGTAAACATTGGGGGTCGGGAGGACGCTGCGCAGCCATTCTGCGGCGTTGGCCGGCGGCTTTCGCAGCGGAATCCACACGAGGTGCGGATGGCGTTCGTGGGGGAGCGGCTTATGATCCGGAGCGCCGATCCACAAGACGCGCGCCACCCACGGCAGCTTAAGGGCGTGCCGGACCCAGTTGCCGCAGGTGACGACGCCGTCTGCGTCGTGGGCGCAATCGCTGTGACGGTCAAAGAGGACCACCGTCAGCGGATGGCGCAGGGCGCGCAGCCGGGCATAGGTGACGTAATGGTAATCCCCCGCCCCCCAAAAGAGCAGGGGCGTGCGGGTGTGCGCCAGGGCCGTCTCCAGCGCGGCGAGGCTTTCCGGTGCCGCGTAATACTTGATTCCGGTTCGGAGCGTGACGTCCACCTCTTCATGCGGGAGGGCGCGCAAACGGTGCTGCCACGTGAGCGTCCCGTCCAGGTCGAGGACCGCAAAACGCTTCGTCACGCGCATCACCCCGATTGACCGCGGTGGTGCAACGTCCGAGCCGGAGCGGCAAAGGGGTTGCGCCGCGGCGAAGGGCTAGCGCCTGCTCCCCATCCGCTTTTTCAGGGCAAAACCCACGCCCATGGTCGCCAAGGCGCCGGAAAGGGCGGCGAGGATGCCGACCGGACTCCGGGAGGCGATTGCCGCGCTGACGCCGAGCAGCCAGGCGACCGTGACGAGGGCAAAGAGCAGGGCCAGGGGTCTGGGCATGGGAACCTCTCCCTATGCCGGACGGCCGTTACGCACGATATAGGCGATCTCGTCGGCCGCCGGGTGTTGGCGCGCATAGGCGATGCGGACATAGGCTTCGACGTCGTACGGCACGCGCCGCAGCGTGCAGGCGAGATGCTCCCCATCGGATTCCACCAGCGCGTACGAGGCGCGGGGATCGCCGTCAAAGGGAAGTCCCACGCTGCCCGGATTGAGCACCGGCTTGCCTGCCACCATCCGGACAAGGGCGTGATGGATGTGCCCGTAGGCGTACAGCGCCGCGTCCGGCTCGGCTTGCCGAAAGCGCTCGTCAAGCGTGGCCGCAGGCGCGTCGGCGGGCACGATGTCCCACAGGTTTTGCGGCGTGGCGTGAAACAGAAAGGCCGTTTGCCCGTCCGCCAGGGGGACGGTTTTCCGTTCCGGCAGTTCTTGCAGAAAACGACGCGCCCCTTTGTCAAGATTATACCACGTCCAGTGCAGTACAGCCCGCCAGGCTGCTTCCTGTTCGCCGCTGAGCGAAAGGCCCAGGGGCGAGCCGGCGACCAGCCATTCGTCGGTGTTGCCCTTGACGAACGTCGTCGGGTAGGGCAGCCCTTGCAGGCGCTCCAGCACCTCTTGGGGCATCGCCCCTTTGAAACAGAGGTCGCCCAAAATCCAGATCTGGCTGACGCGGTGCCGCTCCATGTCGTCGAGCACGGCGTCGAGGGCCAGCGCGTTGCCGTGAATGTCGGAGAGGACGGCGATGCGCAACACGTTTCCCTCCTTCTGGAATGTTCGGGATGTAGGGTACAGCCCTGTGCGTTTCTGCTTCTTTCATCGTACCGCAAACGGCGGGCGCGGAACGATCCCTCTTGCGGCGCAATGATGATAATGATAATATTTATCATCAGAAAAGGATCGTGAAAAGGATTCTCATTCTTATCCTGTCGCAGCGAGCAGGAACGAAGGGGTGTGGCGTGATGACGGTTCTCGTAGTCGGAGCCGATCGCCTGGGCAACATCGAGGCCTTTTTTCGAAAGCAGGGATATCGGGAAATCCTGCACGTATCCGGTCGCAAGGCGTCGGACACCGCGATCCACATCCCGTCGCATGTGCATATGGTGGTGGTGTTCACCGATTTTGTCAACCACAATTTGGCCCGGGTGATCAAGGCCAAAGCCAAGGAGCGCAACATTCGGGTCATCTTTTCGAAGCGTTCGTGTTCGGCGCTGGCCAAAACCTTCTGCTTGGCGTGACCGGATGGTTTTGGCAATTGACAGGGGTAGAGGACCAGGGGTAATATGAAAGTGAAAATTGATCTCATTTGGACGGTGAGGCCCCGTGCTCTACACGGTGAACGGATACAAGGACATCTACACGGTGGTCACGAATGAACGGAAAGTGGGCGGCGCCGTGGAGGTTGACGAGCTGCGCCTGCGCAGCGGGGAAGTGTTCCGCAACGTGGTGATCATGTCCATCGAGGCGGCGGAGAAAGGCACGTACATGGTCGGGTTCGTCACCGAAGACGGCCGGCGGTACATCGCGCATACGTCCGACATCAGCCTGATGGTGCAGCCGACGCACAAGCGGGTCAAAGACCTGCGCAACCCGGTGGCCCGCGAGGAGCTGATGAAACGCCGGCTGAAGTATTTGCGCCGCTTCCTTGAGGTAAACGAAGGGAACGATTCGTTCCTCATCCGCCAAGAGGTGAAGCAGCTCGTCAGCGACATCGGCTTCGAGAACGTCCGCTTGGCCGAACTCGACACGCCGCAGATGGAGGCCCTTCAGACCACCTTGCGCATTGCGTAAACGACAGCAAAGCACCCGATCGGTATGACCGGGTGCTTTTTTTGCTGGAAATGTGAAGGGAATGGGCAGGAGGAACGCCCGGAACGGAACCCGCGTCCTTACGCGTCGGGGTCCTCCAGCGTGCAGATGGCCTTGGGCTGTTTGATGCGCAGGACGACGCATTCGTAGACGCGGAAGAGGTAGTTCATGTTTTCCGTCTCCAGGAACGCCGTGTCGAGGTCCTCGGCCACGGCCAGGTCCAGGTTGTGCTGGCCGGTGGAAACGAGGACGCCGGCTTTGCCGCGGATAACCGGGGTTTGGTACACGCCGGCGGTGACGAGCTCCCGGATGTGCTCGATCTCCAGCACGTGGGTGCCCGGGTGCACGCGATGGAGCAGCGCATAGAGGTCCGGCGAGACGACCAGGGCATAGGGACCGGCGTGGCCGTGCTGCAACAGCTTGTTCCGCGCCTCAACGATGTCGGCAAAGGCGTTCCCCGCCTCCATCCAGTCGCGGCGAATATGGGTCAGGCGCCCTTTGACCGTCATGAGGCCGGGAAGGTCAAACTGCTCGTTCCCGTTGAAGATGAGGTCGTCCTCCAGCAGGGCGCATTGGGTGGCGGCATTGGCCGCGGCGCTGAAGTCGAGGGGGATGTCCAAGGTGCGCGCCTGTTCCACGTCGCGCCAGTACAGGATGAAGTCTTGGTAGAGCATGGGGATCGTCAAGTGAACCCGCCGGACCGGGGTGGTGAGCTGCGACGTTTCGCCCCGCAAGTCGATGCCGCCTGTGGGCGTCACCTCGTAGATGTCGTTGGCCACGCTCTGGATCCCCTGTCCGAGCGGGCCGTACAGGGGGATGAACCGGCGGCCGACCAGCTGGTTGCGTGCGGCGTTGATCACGGTCTCGTCCAATTGTTCCCATTCCTTTTCCGTGAGCGGACTGTCCGGAAACCGTGTCCGTTTGCTCATGGATCGCTCCTCCTTTGCACAAGCAAATTGGCGATCTGCGGGTTGCGTCACTGGCCAATCAGGCTGCCGACCGTAAAGCGGCGCTCTCGCCCGATTGGGCGAACGTGCGCGTCAACCGGCGGCTGAGCCGGCGCCGAGTCCGCAGGGGGCGCGCTTTCCGCGGAGGATGCCGCCGGGGGGGAGTTTTCCGGGCGGAGCTCTTCATCCTCGTCGAGGTCGAAGGCTGCTTCACCGGCCAGCGCGCGGACGAGCTCCTTCATTTGCAGGTAGTCTTCGAATGTGCGCTGGCGAAGCTGACGCAGCCGCTCGCTAACGGGAAGGTTTTGGAATTCATAGAGGGCCAAATCCAGGTGTTCGATAAAGTTGTGCAGGCCGAACGCCTCGAGGGCCAGGTATTGAACCAGGACCGCGTCGTCCCGCAGGTTGTGGGCGTTTCCGTCCGCTTCGCGAAGCCCTTTTTCCAGCCGGGGAAGAAACCGGTTGAGGCGTGCCAGATGATGTTCTTCTTCTTCCAGGAAGTGATGGTAGTACAAGCGCTCATGGTCGGTCTGGGCTTGTTCGATGATGGGGCGCAAAAGTTGGACATATTCCTGAACGGCTTCCCGCGTGCGCCGCAAGATGGGCAGCAGGGCTTCCCAATCTTGATGCATGGTTTCACCTCTTGGGAGGAAACGTTTGCTGTGTGTTCGTAGTTCCATTATGGGCAATGAGACGATTTTTTGCAAGCACAAATCCTCTTTCACTTAAATACGTGAAAATGAATTTCATTGGCCTTGGTCATCTTGTCTTTTCTCAACGTAGTGTAACCCACAAAACTGAAACGTAATCGCATGGAATCGCTCCCGCTCAACGGATGGACGTGCGGCGAACGCAGTCGGGGCCCCGGGAAGGTTGCCGCATTCTGCGGAAAGGGATAAGCGTCGTCTATGGCAGATAGGGACGGATGTAGGGTTTGAGGCTGTCAATGGCGATGGCAAAGCCGATGCTTTGGGATGGCTGGACCACGGCGACGTTCATGCCGATGACGTGGGCGTTCAGGTTGATGAGCGGGCCGCCGCTGTTGCCCGGATTGATGGCGGCATCGGTCTGCAGGACGTTTTCATACACATAGCCTTTGGCGCGAAGCGGACGATCCTTGGCGCTGATGACGCCGACGGTCACGGTGTTCTCAAGGCCGAGGGGATTGCCGACAGCCATCACCCATTCGCCCACATGGGCATCGCCCGATCGCCCAAGGGGCAGATACGGCAACGGGCGTGGGGCGGGAATCTGCAGCACGGCAAAATCCCGTTTGGCGTCGGCGAGGACAAGGCGGGCCTGGTGCACCGTACCGTTGCGCTGCTTGACCCAGATCGATCGCGCGCTGTGGATGACGTGCTCGGCGGTCAAGATGTACCCGCGCGGATGGATGAGAAATCCCGATCCAAAACTGCGGGTTTCTTCGCCTTTTCCTTCCCACTCGGGAAAGAGAAACTGCATCAGCCAGCGGTTAAAGTCGGCGTTGACGGTTTCCCGCGTCTGAATGGCGATGACCGCGTCGCGCACGGCGTTGACGATGGGAACGAACAGGTTTCCGGGATGGAGGACGGGACCCTCGAATCCCATCGGTTTCCGTTTCCGTCGTTTCATGAGCGCTTTCCCTCCCGGGCCGGTGTGGTACCGCAACATATGCGCAGGTGAACGGATGGCGTGCGGGGACAGCTATCCAAATTCACGGGAAAGCCGGAAAAACGGGCCATTCCCGTCAAATGAAAAGGCCGGCGGTTGCCGGCCTGTTCGCGTTTGCTTCCAAACGCACCGTTGGTATCAGTCAGAAGCGCCAACGATGACGAGGAGGATAAACAGCACCAACACCAGGGCAAAATCGTCGAGATCAAAGATGCCGCTCATGCCGATCCCCCCCTTCGTGCAGTCTCAGTCCATCTTACGAAGATGCCGGGCGTGCGGCACGGCGACTGCCTATTTTTTGGGAATTGGCGATCTGTCCGTCGCCCAATTCCCTTCAGGTGAATAGGGTATAGTGGTCGCGTTGCGCCGACCGTGAATTTCGCGGAGGAGGGATACGATGAGCAGCAGCCAGAGCTGCCGCCATGGCGTGTGGAACAACGATTTTCTCCTAGTGCTCGTGCTGTTTGTTCTCCTGGTGATCGTCGGGACGGTGGTCAACTGACGGGTTCCCCTCTCCTCTCCCGTGTTCTTGGCCAATGGGTTGCGAAGGGTTCTCGGTTTCCGTACTCCACCTGCTGCGGGTGGAGTGTTTTTCTCGAATAGCGTGCGGAAAATGTGGAAAGAATGCGAGTAAAACGAAAGGGGGTGTGCCGTATGGCGAGAATTCCCTTTTCCTCGCTGTCCCTTGGCGATCCGTTTCGTCCATTGGCGTTCAAAGCTTCGTACGACATGGATTTTTCGCTGGAGTGCTTGTACTGTTCCGGATCGCGGCTTGTGGGCTATCAGGTGGAGGATGAAAACGGGGTGCAGGCAGGCCTTGTCGTCTGCGAAGACTGCGGTCGGGTCAATGGAGCCTATTGATCGTTCTGTGTTACAATCGCAGGAGGCGATCAATCGTCACGGGCCGGTGAACATCGCGAGGATGCCGGCCTTTTGCATGGGAGGAAAGCGGCATGTGGCGATGGCTTCCTGCGGGCGTGTGGATGGGGATCATTTTCCTGCTGTCCAGCCGAACATCCCAGGATTTGAAAACCTGGTTTCCCCTTTTTTCTTCTTTTGATTGGGGGCATTTCGTGGCCTATTTCCTGCTCGCCTGGACCTATTATTACGCCTTGTGGCCCAAACGGCAGGTCATCCACATCAAGCGTTGGGCGGTGGCGTTGGCCGTTGCCTACGGCGTGACCGATGAAATCCACCAGGCGTTTGTGCCGACGCGCCATCCCGACGTGATGGACCTGTTCGTGGACTTTTGTGGCGCGGCCGCGGCGATGGGGCTGGCCCGGCTTTGGGAAGCGCGGAGAACCCGATCGCTGTAACGGCTGCCAATAAGTTTTCACTTGTCGGCGTCGAAAATTCGCTACAATCGATTTGAAGAATCCCGTTCTCGGGTGGGTTGCGGGAAAGGAGCCAGATGGAAAATGGAAAAGCGGTGCCGCTGTGGTGGGCGCATGGTTTTAACGATTCGCAATGTGGTGTATCAGGGGAGCTTTGAGATCGAGAACGTCCCGGTGCTGACCTGTGAGCGCTGCGAGCAAAGCGAAGTGGTGGAAGCGGTTAAGGATGACCTCAAGAAGCTGCTCCATGCTTTGGCGCGGGAGAGGACGACGCGGAAGGTGGACTTCGAGAAGGTCTCGGAGTGGGCCCACGTGTTGGTGCAGTACGCCGAGAATGCCCGCGTTCCGCTGCGCGACGTGATCGGCGAGCGCATCGATGATCTGCTCGACTTGTACCTGCTGGCCAAGTCCCTGAACGACGAAGACTGGATGCGGGAGATCCAGGATCGGCTCAAACAAGTGATCTGACTCACCGACGAGACAAAGAGGAGGCCAAGGGAGAGGAAGCGGCGTGACGGGTTCCGGTTATCCCGCACAATACCGGGAGTTTTTTGCGCGGTACGCAAAAGGGGAATACTGGGAAGCACACGAGGTATTGGAAGAGCTGTGGCAGACCGAGCGGCACAACGACTTCTACCACGGGCTCATTCAGGTGGCCGCCATCATGCACCAGGCCCAGCGCGGCAAGGTGGGCGGGATGCGCAAGTTGGCGGCGTCGGCCCTTCGCTACTTGGCGCCGTACCGGCCGCAGCACATGGGCGTCGATGTCGATCGCGTGGTGGCATGGCTGGAAGACCTGCTCGTACGATTGCCGTGCGACGTGAAAAGGGTGCCGCCCGAGCGTCTGGCCGATTATGGGGTGACGAAGCTTCCGCTGCCGCGGTTGTGATCCGGATCCAGAATCCGTTCAGCGGGAAGAATGGAGGGACCGCGGATGTGGACGCAGGAAGTGATCGTCACGGTGATTGCCCTGGCGGTGTTTATTCTCGTGCCCGTTGCGTTTTTGGGGTGGATGGGCTATATGATCCTGCGCGGAAAGGGGAGCGAAGACGTCTCCTCGCGCGAATGAGCCGGGGCGGCGGGTTGGGCCTGCGCCGCACGCCAGGGCAAACGAAAACGGCGAAGGGGATGGCGAAATCCGCCATCCCCTTTCGCGTTCTTCCCGGGCCGAACGTTTAGATGTTGTACATGTTGGCCCACACGTCCAATTTCGTCTGCACCTTTTTGATCACTTCATCGGTGAACTCGGTGGTCGTGGCGCTGCCGCCCAGGTCGGCCGTGCGGATGCCGTCGCGCACCGTCTCGATGACCGCTTCGTAGATGGCGCGGGAGGCCATCGTCGCCTCTTTCTCCTCGAAGTAGCTGAGCAGGGAGCCGGCGGCGAGGATCATCGCCATCGGATTGGCGATGTTTTTGCCCTGCAGCGACGGGGCCGTGCCGTGGGGCGCTTCGGCCATGACCACCTTCGTGTTGAAGTTCTCGTCAAAGCTGATGAGGAGCGACTCGGAGCCGGCGATGGAGCCGAACAGCTCGAGCACGAGGTCGCTTAAACAGTCGCCGTCACGGTTCAGGGCGGGGATGACGAGCGGCTCGCCCGACGTGCGCATCAGGAGGGCGTAGGTGGCGTCGATCAGCTGCGGCTCGTAGGGCACGTCCGGATAGCGCTTGGCGGCAGCATCCAGCTCTTCCTTAAACATGCCTTCGTAGATCGGGCTTACCGTGTACTTCGGCCCGCCGAACACCTTGGCCCGCATCTTGCGCGCGTGGCGGAAGGCGTATTCGGCCACGGCGCGGCACGTGGCCCGGTCGATCTTTTCCGTTCGGTAGGCGACCTCGTTCAGTCCGTCCCCTTCGCGCCACTCCTTGGCGCCGTAGGCGTCGCCAACGGCCATGCGCACCACGGAGATGGGGGAATGGATCCCGGCGACCGGCGTGACGCCCGGGAGGCGTCGCCCCGTGCGGACAATCACTTTTCCGTCGATCTCTTTACGCAAGATGGCGTTCGGGCTGCCGACGTCGCCCTTGGCTTCCGGGGTGATGGTGGCCGCTTTGAGGCCAAAGCCGGCCTTTTTCATCGCTCTGGCCGCCTCGTACACCACTTCGTTGTTCGTGCGGCGGCGGTTTTCCAGACTCAGGTCGAACACCTGGAAGTTGATTTCAAAGCCGATGACATTGGGCTCGAGCACCCGGAGCGCCTCTTCCAGCAGCTCCTGCCCGGTTTGGTCTCCTTGCATGACGACAACGGTTTTCATGGTTCCGGCTCACCTCAAACCCAGAATCTGCGCTAACCGTCCTCATTATACTGCTTTTTTAGATGCAAGGACAGAACGGGCCCTTCGGTCGCCGCTGTCCCTGTGGGGTATGGGCCTTGGCGAGACGGGAAAAGGTAAAACACGGGAGGTGATCCCGTTGGCCAATGCCGTGATGAAACCGCTCACGTCGAACGAGTTGGTCGCCCTCGACACGCTGCTCGCGTCCGAGGCGCTCTTGGTGCGCAAATACCTCGACGCGGCGCAAAACGTGCAGGATTTGACGTTGCAGCCGTTTTGCCGCGACATGGCCGAACGGCATCGGCGCAACTTTGATTTGCTGCTCCTCAGCTTGCAGCAGCACGGCGGCGTGACGCCGGTGCTCACCTCGTGACGGGCGAAAAGGAGGGAATGGGGCGTGTGGCAAGACAAGGAGCGGCTCGATGACCTCGCCCGCGACGAAAAGGCGATGATCCAGCTCTACACGCAGGCGGTGCTGGAAAGCGGCTCGCCCAAGCTGCAGCAAGACCTTGTTTCCCTGCTCAACGGGGCCATCCAGTCCCTCTCCCTGGTGACGGGCGAAATGGAAACCCGCGGCTGGTCGACGTCGACTGTGGCCGACGGCGGGTCCGTGCAGAACCTGCTTTCGAAGTACCAGGGCGAGCAGACGCAGCTGGCCCAGGAAATGACCCAGGCGCAGGACCAATTGGCGCAACAAGGGGCGCCGCAGACGGAAATTCAGGCATGACAGATGGCGAACCCTGCGCTATAATAATCAGAAATATTTTGGGAGGGAGAGAAACCGTGGCGGGCGAGCTGGAGACACTCCGCAAGCAGCTGGACGAGATCAACCTGCGGCTCTTGGAGCTCATCAGCGAGCGCGGGCGCATCGTCCAGGAAATTGGCCGCATCAAGGGCAAACAGGGCGTGCAAAAGTACGACCCGATCCGCGAGCGCGAGATGCTCGAGCGCATCAAGGCGCAAAACCGCGGTCCCTTTTCCGATGCCACCATCGTCCACTTGTTTAAGGAGCTGTTCAAGGCGTCCCTCGAGCTGCAGGAGGACGACACGCGCAAGGCGCTCCTCGTGAGCCGCAAGCGCCAGAAAGAAGACACGGTCGTCTCCGTCGGCGACGTGAACATCGGCGGCGCGGAGAAGGTGATCGTGGCCGGGCCGTGCTCGGTGGAAACGCCGGAGCAGGTGCGTGCGGTGGCCCAGTTTCTGGCCGATCGCGGGCTGCGGCTGATGCGCGGCGGGGCGTTCAAGCCGCGGACGTCCCCGTACGATTTCCAGGGCCTGGGTGTTGACGGGCTCAAGATCCTGCGCGAAGTGGCCGATGAATACGGCCTGTACGTCGTCAGCGAGATCGTCAACCCGGCCCACGTGGAGATGGCCGTTGATTACGTGGACGTAATCCAGATCGGCGCGCGCAACATGCAGAACTTCGAGCTGCTGAAGGAAGTGGGCCAGGCGCGCACGCCGGTGCTCCTGAAGCGGGGACTGGCGGCGACGATTGAGGAGCTTCTCTACGCCGCGGAATACATCGTGTCGCGGGGGAACACGCAGGTCATCCTGTGCGAGCGCGGCATTCGCACCTACGAGAAGTGGACGCGCAACACCCTGGACATCGCGGCGGTGCCGATCCTCAAGCAGGAAAGCCACCTGCCCGTTCTTGTCGACGTCAGCCATGCGGCGGGGCGGCGCGACATTCTCCTGCCGCTGGCCAAGGCGGCCTTGGCCGCCGGCGCCGACGGCGTGATGGTGGAGGTCCATCCCGATCCGACGGTGGCCCTCTCCGACGCCAAACAGCAGATCGACTTGCCCACCTTTGACGCGTTCCTGCAGGCCTTGGGCGTGGTCCAGGCCCAGGCGGTGCGGTAAGCGGAAGCCGCCCACGAGCCGAACCCGCAAGCCGATTGAAGGGACGCGAGAAGGATAGAACGGCCTCACCGTGGCCACACTAAGCAAAACGGTGGCAGGTGAGGCCGTTTTGTGGTGGACGAAGGATGCCAGAGGAACCGCCTTCGCCGTGCTTTTGCTCGTCTTCCTGTGCGCCTTGAGCGCGTCGTGCCAGTCGGCCGCGCCGCCGCAGGGCCACCCTTCACCGCTCGATACGGCCAAGGGGGTGCGCCCGCTGGCGACGGCGGAGGAGAAGCGGGCCCTGGTGCAGGCGGTGTACGCGGCGGAAGACCGCATTGACGCGCTTCTACGCACGCCTGGGCGCTTTCGGACCAAAGACGACGTGTACCATTATCTGCAGCACGGCTGGTCGGACCAGCTGGCCGACCAGTACGCCGACCGGGCGATCGACTGGAGCCGCTCGCGGGAGCACCTCGCCTTCGATGCGGGCTGGATTCGCCGTCGCCTCACGCTGCGGGACGTGCCGGCCGACGCGGTGCGCGTCATCACCTTCACCGGCGATACGGCCATTCTGGAGGGCGTCGTCTCGCGGGGCGGAGGCCGGCGGCGCCTGCAGTACACGCTGGTCTACGACCGGGACACGGACCGGTGGATCGTCACCCAAAAAAGCGTCATCGCGTAGGCGGATGGGCGGGGCGAGGGTCCCCGCGCCGCCTTTTTTCTTTGCGACGGGGAGTTGAAATCGTGTGAAAATTGCCGTATCCTAGTTCATAAGATGAAAACCAAATGAAAACCAGTTCGCCTCTGCAGGGAGGGGAAAGGCCGTGTCCGTGACCATCTACGATGTGGCCCGGGAAGCGGGCGTGTCCATGGCGACGGTGTCCCGGGTGGTCAACGGCAACCCCAACGTAAAACCGGCCACGCGGAAAAAGGTGCTCGAGGTGATCGAGCGGCTGGGCTATCGCCCGAACGCCGTGGCCCGTGGTCTGGCCAGCAAGAAGACGACGACGGTGGGGGTGATCATCCCCGACATCGCCAGCGCCTTCTACGCCGAATTGGCCCGCGGCATTGAAGACATTGCGAACATGTACAAGTACAACATCATCCTGTGCAACTCGGACAAGCAGCCCAAAAAGGAGCTGACGCTGATCGAGACGCTGCTGGAAAAACAGGTGGACGGCCTCCTGTTCATGGGGCCCCGGGTGACGGACGAGCACCTCGACCTGTTCCGCTCGGCCAGCGTGCCCGTGGTCCTGGCCACGACAATCGATCCGGGCTGCCAGCTTCCTTCGGTCAACATCGACCAGCGGCAGGCCGCGTACGACGCCACGCGCCTGCTCCTCAATCATGGCCACACCCGCATCGCCTTCCTCGGCGGTCCGCTGGAGGAGTTTGCCGGCCTGAGCCGCTTCCAGGGCTACCGCCAGGCGCTGGAGGATGCCGGCGTGCCGTTCCGGGAGGAGTTGGTGCAAATCGCCGACTACCGCTACGAGACGGCGCTGAAACGGATGGCCCACTTCTTGACCCTTCCCGAGCGCCCCACGGCGGTGTTCGCCACCAGCGACGAGATGGCCGTCGCCGCCATCCACGCCTATCAGGACGCCGGCTTCCGCGTGCCCGAGGATGTCGAGGTGATCGGCTTTGACAACATCCGCCTCGCGTCGATGGTGCGCCCAACGCTGACGACGGTGGCCCAGCCGATGTACGACATCGGCGCCGTGTCGATGCGCCTCTTGACGAAGTACATGCACAATGAAAAGGTGACCGACTCCCTCGTCTTCCTCCCCCACACGATCGAGATCCGCGGTTCGACGCGCGCCGAGTCCAAAACGGCGGTCGCGACAAGGTGAGGGCGGCGATCGGCAAGGGGACGCTCGCCCGCGAAAGAGGCCCCTGCTATAATGGAACCGTCATGATTCGGCAAGGAAGACCGTCATGCAGTGGACGGCAGAACGGTCACGCATGCATCGCAAAGGGGGAGAGGCGCGATGACGATCGGCATTATCGGGGCCATGGTCGAAGAGGTGGAACGGTACCGCGAGGCGATGCGCGGCGAGCGGGAGACACGCCATGCCGGGATCCCGTTCTACCGGGGCGAGCTGGCCGGGCGCGACGTGGTGGTGTGCAAGTCGGGCGTGGGCAAGGTGAACGCCGCCGTCTGCACCCAGCTCTTGATCGATCGCTTTCAGGTGTCCCGCATCGTGTTTACGGGTGTGGCAGGGGCGCTCCATCCCGAACTGGAGATTGGCGACATTGTCGTCTCGCGGGATTGCGTGCAGCACGACGTGGACGCCACGGCGCTGGGCTTTCAGCGCGGCGAGATTCCGTTCCATCCCAAATGGGTGTTTGAAGCGGATCCACAGCTCGTCGCGCTGGCCGAGCGGGCCGCGCGCCGGGTGACCGAGGTGCGCGTGATGACGGGGCGCGTCCTGTCCGGCGACCAGTTCGTGACGGACAGGGATAAAGCCCGCGGGCTGCATGAGCAGTTCGGCGGGCTGTGCCTGGAAATGGAAGGGGCCGCCGTGGCCCAGGTGTGCGACATGAACGGCGTGCCCTTTGTCGTCATCCGCTCGATGTCGGACAAGGCCGACGGGTCGGCTCCCGTCGATTTTCCGGCCTTCGTGAAGCTGGCTTCCCGGCGCTCCTGCGAGGTGGTGTGCGCCATGCTGGAGGAGCTGGAGGCTACTTCAGCAGGCCGAGGAGAATGAGCAGGCCGCCGAGCGCCGCCGCGGCGACGAACACGAGGCGAAAGGCCTGGCGGACGGCGGTGAGGACGAGCGCAGCGACGAAGAGAAGAATGGCCGGCAAGTACAGATCGGGCGCCGCGAAGTAGGCCACGGCCAAGAGGAGAATGGCGAAGAGCCAGAGCAAGCGAATCATGGAGCACCCTCCTTCGGGCGGGTGTTTTTTGTTTGCGGGTTACGGCGCGTACAGCAAGGCCAATTCGACGGTGCGCCGGTTGCGCCTGTCGATCTCGGACCGCCGGGGAATGGGCGGAACGATGTCCGGTGGATCCAACAGCTGTTCGGGAAGGGGAACCGGACTGTGGGGCTGCCAGCGCTCGAGCCAGGCGCGCGGAAGTTTGGGGTTCCCGGCGAAGGGACGGTCGACCAGCTCGGCCCACAGGAGGGCCCACGCGCGGGGCACGACGCGCCAGATGTCGTAGCCGCCCCCGCCAACGGCGACGAGCCGCCCGTCGCACAGCTCGTGGGCCAGGCGATGGGCCAGCTTGGGAATTTCGGCGTAGATGCGCGTCGTGGCGCACAGGTGGCTCAGGGGATCCCACACGTGGGCGTCGCAGCCGTTCTGGGTGACGATGACGTCGGGGCGAAAGCGGCGCGCCACGCGTTCCACGACGGCGATGTAGGCTTCCAGCCACGCGTCGTCCTCGGTAAACGGCTCGAGGGGCACGTTGACGCTGTACCCGAAGCCGGGGCCGTCGCCCCGCTCGTGGACGAAGCCGGTGCCGGGAAAGAGGGTGCGCCCGGTTTCGTGCACAGAGATCGTCAGCACGTCGGGATCGTCGTAGAAGGCCCACTGCACGCCGTCGCCGTGGTGGGCGTCGGTGTCGAGGTAGAGCACGCGCGCGCCGTAGTGGCGGCGCAGCCAGGCGATGGCCACGGCGCAGTCGTTGTAGATGCAAAAGCCGGACGCCCGTCCGCGAAGGGCATGATGCAGGCCGCCGGCCAGGTTGACGGCGTGGTCGGCCTTCCCTTCCATCACCCATTCCGCGGCGAGGAGTGTGCCGCCCACGGCCAGCGCCGCCGCCTCGTGCATGCGCGGGAAGGCGGGATTGTCCTCGGTGCCGATGCCGTGGGCGAGGTAAGCGTCCTGGGCCTCCGGGTTTTCCGACGCCCGCTTCACGGCGTCGATGTACGCCGCCTCGTGAGCCAGGCGCAGCTCCTCATCGGTGGCCATCCGCGGAGCGACGATTTGTTCGGGGGTGATCAGCCCCCATTCCTGCAGCAGGTCGAGGGTAAGGAAAAGCCGGCGTTGGTCGAAGGGGTGATCGGGATGGAAGCGGTAGGCGAGGCAATCGGGGCTGTAGACGAAGACCGACCGGTGGGCCATGGCGATCCTCCTTTGGTGCGTCACCAGATCAAGCGGTTTTGAAAGCGGAGGCGGTCGAAGGCGGCCACCGCTTCCGGCGGGACGTTTTTGCCGATGCGCACCATCAGGCAGTTGGCTGGATGGGCGCAGATGTCCGGGTCGTCGGTGGCCATCCACACCAGATTGGCGCTGCCCATCACCTTTTCCATCACCCGGCGGTACGCCCACACGTCGAGGCCGGTTCCCTTCAAGTCCCAGTGCCAGTAGTACTCCGTCGTCAGCACGATGTAGTTCTCCATGAAGTCGTCGAGGAAGGCGACGCGCAGGAGCGTCTTGGCCAGCCCGCCCTGGCGGTATAGGGGGGTCACCTCGATGGCCCCGAGCTCGAGCAAGCAGTCGAGGCCGCCCTGCGCCCAGCGTTCAAAGGGATCGGGGTAATGAAAGGTGACGTACCCGACGACCGTTTCGGCGCGGCGGGCGACGATGACGCGTCCCTCGGGCAACGCGGCGATCTCCACGAGGGCCTCGTGCTGCCGCGCCGGCGGGCGAAAGGCGCCGAGGCCGTCGTCGAGGCGATACGTCGCGAGCGCTTCAGGGGATACGGGGCCTTCCACCCGCAAGAGGCCACGGGGATGCGGCCAGTCGATCCCGTGGTACGTTTTGATGTGCTCCACAGCGATCCCCCCTTGGGGGTCAGCGTTGAACCTTGCCTCCGCCAACGCGATGGGAAGGGGCGGATGCGGGCAAAGACGTCTCCCGCGATGGGGCATGGGGCAGCCGCACCTCGGCGCGGCCCGACACGCGTCCGGCGACGTCGACGGCGATGACGCGGTAGGCCATGGCCTCGGGCGCGGGGTCGACGAACTGCAGCGGCTCGTGCGCGGGGACGGCGCCCAGCTTCCGTTCCCTCCCGGAAGGGTCCACGCGGTACACGCGGTAGCCCACCACGTCGGCTTCCGGGTTGGGTCGCCAAGTGATCATCACCTTGCGGCCTTCGGGAATGGCGACAAGGCCGTTCCGGACGTTTTCCCTCTTTCTCCAACTCCTGGCACAGCAGGATCTCCGCCGCCCGTTCTTCGATTTCGAACATTAAGAACGGAAGGCGCGTGTAGGCCCGCTCCTGCCGCTTGGCCAGGCTGCCCTTCAGGTCAAAGGCGAGGGCTTCGTCGTATTGCTGGCGGGTGATGAACCCCTCGGCCAGCATGCGGTCGAGCACATAGCGCTGCCGCGCCAGCCCCCGCTTCAGCCCTGCCTCGTTGACCGCGCCGTCGCGGGTAAACGGCCGGTAGGCGCCGGGGGCTTGGATCATCCCGGCCAGGTACGCCGCCTGGGCGAGGTTGAGCGTGCGCGCGTCGACGCCAAAGATGCCCCTGGCTGCCGCCTGAATGCCGTAGATGTTCCGGTTGTGGACGTCCTTGCCGAAGTAGATCGCATTGAGGTAGGCCTTGAGGATTTTGTCTTTGGAAAACAGCCGCTCGAGGCGGAGGGCGAGAACCACTTCTTTGACTTTGCGCGTCACGGTGCGCTCGGGGGTGAGCAAGGTGTTCTTCACCAGCTGCATGGTGAGGGTGCTCCCCCCCGGTTTGCTCCTCGGTCCCGGTGAGGTATTGCCCCACGGCGCGGAGAAAGGCGCGGGGCGCCACGCCGCGGTGCTCGTAGAAGCGATGGTCTTCGGTGGCGATGAGGGCGTTGAGAAAGTGGGGCGACACCTCGTCTTTGGACACGACGCGGCGGTCTTCCTCGGTGCGCAGCGGCCCGATGAGGGACTTGAGGGCGAGGACAACGGTTTTCCGCGCCGTGGCGCGCGGGCCGGCGGTCGGCTTTTCCTTCGCTTCCGTCACATCGCGTTCCTCCTCCGACCCGGACAGATGTGTCTCCTTCTAGCATACCGTTTTTGGGGGAAACGGCAACTGCGGGTTTTTCGTTCTGTCCCGGACGGCCTTCCCCATTGGACGCAGGTACGGTGGAACGGGCCAGAGGTGGGCTTGCACGCGGATCCGGTCATGCCGGGCCGCATCCGCCGCGTCGGAGAACAGCCGCGATCCGATGTAGGCGACGGCAAAGCTGAAGGGACGGTGAGGAAGGCCGGGTTTGTTGGCGAAAGGAGGGGCGTGGCGGCGTCGCGGGAAACGCCAGCGCGGGAGCCGAGAAACACGAAGGCGATGGGCGCCAGCACGCCGACGAGCAGGTTCAAGGCGGCGCTGATGGAATCGTCGGCGATGGCCAGTCCGTTTTGCAGGCCGGTCAGCTGGTCGCCGGCGGTGTAGCAGTGGCGTGACGAGAGGACGGGATGCGCGTGAGCAGAGAGGCGGCGACGAGCAGCAGGCCGACCGATCGACCAGGGAGACGGTCAGCACGTCCATGGTTTCGTTTACTGGTGGGAACCGGGCGCAGCATGGATTCGGCCCTAAAGCCGCAAGTTTCAGAGGTTCCTCCGAATGCGAACGAGCGTGTAAAGTTTCAGTAGGAACATGGTGAGGAAAAAACGAAAAGAGACCTCACCGCAAGTTGTCTGACCAGGCTTCTCGGGTCGATCTTTCATTCCGAAAAAGCCTCTTCAGTTTGCGGAATTCCTGCTATTGCTGTTTGCTTGTCCAAACAAAAAAGCCCGGCTTCCGTTACTCGGGCAAAGGAAAGCGGATGAACGACACTCACATAGAAAGGAGTTGTAGGCGAAAGAATCTTTCTTCTTCGTCTTCGTAACCTCGAAAAATCACCTTGTCAATGTCTTTATGATTGAAAAAGAAATTATACTGGGATGAGATGTTGCCTTCTGGATACATGCAGGCAACATAATCGTATATTTCATTCGTTCCTCCTCTTTTTTGTTTTCTACCGTAAATCATCAGTTTCTTCTCTAGCCCTTTTACCGTGACGACCGAACCAATGGGCAGGAGATCAATTTTTTTCATTAACCTACCCTCCATGAGGTTATAAAATCATTTACCTTTATTTATTTTTACTTACCCCACAAATTATAGAATAACTTTAAAAATATCTTATATCCGAATAGTAAAATAAAAGACCCAAAGATAATGTATACTATAGAAATTATTATTTTTTGTTCAACATCAAATTCATTATCTAGCCAAATATAAATTATTGACCCAATTAATAAGAGGGAGTATACAGAAAAAAATGTCTTTAGGAATTTTTTCATATAGCATCATCTCCCTAAGAATGAATTATCGACTTACATTGATATACATACCGGCACCAGCGCCATACGATATATGAATTCCGGTTTTCTTTCCTGCATATACTTGTGCTCCAATTGCTCCTAGGGATGCTGTCATTCCAACTGTTATGTTTACACCTTTTATATTAACAGTTCCGCTCAAATCGTACTTTGTTAAATAAGCTTCACCACCCACAGCCAAAGTGCCGTTTCTGAAGGAAAGGTTTGCTTCAGCCCCTACTTTTTTAACACTGGCATTCAATCCATATTTGTTATATCCAGCTTCAATGATAGCACCAGATGCTGAAAAACCGTATTCCTTGCTTACGGAGTAATTAGGTCCCTTCACATACCACCCGGAACTGTGACCAATGGCTAAGGCCATGCAAATCACTCCTCAAGAAGTATTACGATTTGTAATTTATCACATTTAAAATAATTTTGCAATAGTACAAGATTAATAATTTCATCACCAAAAGGGGTGCGACCCAACTCAGTTTTTGTGTCGGGCGTTTGCCGAAAGTGGACACGCAAGGGGCAATCCTCTGCAGTAGACAGGCCCCAACGGGTTGTGGTAATACTTAAAGCGTAACCGTATATCTGTCCCAAACGCGAGGAAGGACGCCAGTAGTCGCTGGGAAGCCGCCTGTCAGAGAGCCGGTGGGAGGTGCGAACCGGCGCGGTCCAGCGGGCGAAGTACCGTCCGGAGCGGGGTCGGTGAAGGGCGCGCGGATGCGCCTGTGTAGCCGGCTGCCGGGCCAGAAGCCCGTTATCGCAACGGAGCGGCGGGAGAAGGCCGCTGTGCGGCATCGTGTTTTCTCCCGGCCAGAAGGGTGGTACCGCGGCGTGTGTCCGTCCCTTTGTGCGGGACGGCTTTTTTGTTTGCGCGCCGCACGGCGTGTTTGTTCGGAAGGAAAGCGCGATATCCGTTCGAGAATCCGTTACGACGGGAGGCGAAGCAGGATGGACGAAGCGAAAGCGCGCAAGGAGGAGCGCGAGGCGATTCGCCTGACGCCGGAGCAGGAACGGGAGGTCGAGCGCCAGCTGGCCGTCATCGCCCGCGGCGCGGCGGAGATTCTGCCGGAGGACGAGCTGCGCCGGAAGCTGGCGCGGTCGGTGGCCACCGGGCGGCCGCTGAAGGTGAAGCTGGGGCTTGACCCGTCGGCGCCGGACATCCACATCGGCCACACGGTGGTGTTGCAGAAGCTGCGCCAGTTCCAGGAACTCGGCCACACCGTGCAGCTGATCATTGGCGATTTCACCGGGCGCATCGGCGATCCGACGGGCAAGTCGGAGACGCGCAAGCCCCTCACCGAGGAGCAGGTGAAGGCCAACGCGCGCACCTATGTCGAGCAGTTTGCCAAGGTCCTCGACATGGACCGGGTGGAGCTGCACTTCAACAGCACGTGGCTGGCCCCGCTCACCTTCGCCGACGTGGTGAAGCTGGCGGCACAGGTGACGGTGGCGCGGATGCTGGAGCGCGACGACTTTGAGAAGCGGTACAAGGCGGGCCAGCCGATCAGCCTGCACGAGTTCTTCTACCCGCTCATGCAGGGGTACGACTCGGTGGCCCTCGAGTCGGACATCGAGCTGGGCGGCACCGACCAGAAGTTCAACCTGCTGATGGGCCGCCACCTGCAGGAGGCGTTCGGGCAGGAGCCGCAGGTCATCCTCATGATGCCCCTGCTTGAGGGGCTCGACGGTGTGAAGAAGATGTCGAAGAGCCTCGGCAACTACATCGGCATCAGCGAGCCGCCCAACGAGATGTACGGCAAGGCCATGTCGGTGCCTGACGAGTTGATGGTCAAGTACTTTGAGCTGGTTACCGACCTGTCCAATGAGGAGATCGCCGCCATCCGCCAGGGTCTGGCCGACGGCACGCTCCACCCGCGCGACGCCAAGATGAAGCTGGCCCATACGCTGGTGCGCATGTACCATGGCGAGGAGGCGGCCCGCCAGGCCGAGGACTACTTCCGCACCGTCTTCCAGGAACGGGCGCTGCCGGAGGATGTCCCGACGGTGGCCGTTGCCCGTGCCAAACTGGAAGACGGCCGGATGTGGATTGTGCGCCTCCTTGTCGAGCTGGGGCTGGTCGGCTCGAACGGCGAGGGGCGGCGCATGATCCAGCAGGGCGGCGTAAGGATCGACGGGGAAAAGGTGACCGACGTGGACGCCGCCGTGACGGTCCGCGACGGCATGGTCGTGCAGGTCGGCAAGCGCAAGTTCGCCAAGGTGGTCCTGCAGTAACGGTCGCCTCGGTGCGGCGATCGAAGGGGTAAAGCGCCCGCTCCCGGTCGGAAACCGCCGGGAGCGGGCGTGGTTTGTTCATCAGCGGGTGATTTTCCTTCCGGCCGTTCGGATAGAACGGCTGCTTTTTTCTGCGCCCGGGCATGGGCGCTGTGTATAGGGGGATGAGCCGGGATTTTCCGTTGGGGGACAGGGGTTACAGGCGGATGCCAAAATGTTTTGCCAGCATCCGACTCCACTCCTCTTCCGACTTGACGGGAACGATCTCCTGTTTGCCGTTTTCCGTCACCTTCAGCTCCGTGCCGGTGAGCGTAATCCGACCGGTTAAGGTGGCAAGCGAACAGATCTTGTTGCGCGTAAAAGGGGATGCGGGCGATGTTTGGTGATAGCGGCACATCTCCTGGAATTCCTCGATGGTGCGGGGCACGAGGGTGAACAGATATTCATCCGACCAGTTACCCTCAACCCATCTTTGCATGCTGAATTCGCCGTTTTCAAGCTGCTTCACCCGGTACGTGCCGCTGATGTCTTCACGGGGTTCCCCGCTGAGGGGAAGGGGGGATCGGGACGAGTTGCCGAATCCTACGTCAACCAGGTATGGCTCGGGAAGGCGCACAATCAGGGCGAGGTGGTCGAATTCAGGTCCAAACCCGCCTTGCGCTTTTTTCACCCGTGCCGAAATGAGTGTGGAATCGAAACCAAGCGCGGTTAGAAGCGCATGGAACAGATGGTTCAGTTCATAGCAGAATCCTCCTCGCTTCCGGCGTACGATCTTGTCAAACAGGGACGGGATGTCAAGACGGATCGGCCGACCCAGATGAATGTCCAGGTTTTCGAACGGGATAGTGAGAAGATGGCGTTCATGCAGTTTGTTGAGGAAAGAAAGGATGGGTTTTTGCGGAGTAGAGATGTCTAAAAGGTTGAGATACGCCTGCACGTCAAACTCATTGATCTCGTTCATGGGGGCTCCTCTCCTTAAAACCGTGGGAAGTTCCGATTGCGACCACGGACTCTTCTTTTTTCAGCCATCCGGAGTTAACCAGCCGAAGAACAGCAACCAGAACCGATGCCGAGGAAGATTCCAGTAGCAGGCCGGATCGCGCTGCTTCCTTCCAGGCCCACGCCACCTCCTGATCTGTCACGGATACGGCGGTCCCTCCCGATTCCGTCACCGCGGCCACTGCCTGATAGGTCACGGTGAACCCATCTATGGAAGCCAACGAGCTCCTTCCTTCGAACTGCCCGCGCCAATCCTCACCATGAAGGACGCGGGTCAGACGCGGGAACGGTTCCACCGCCACCATGCGAGGAAGATGTGAAATTTCCCCCCGAGTCCGGCACTCTCTGAACCCTTCCCAGATTCCCCAGATCAAATCGCCCCGGGAGGTGGGGACGATCACAGCATCCGGCGCTTCACCCAGCTCTTCCACCAGCTCATACGCAATGGTTTTCAATCCCTGTACCCCGAAGGGGTTGCTGCCCACCGGCGGGACATGGAAATTGCCCGCTGGCCAAAACCCCCGCTCCCGCACCAGTTTGCCCATCAGCGGCCACCGCTCATCTGACCTGCTGACCATCCACACGTTGCCGTCGTAGCTCCGTATCCAGTCCTGACCCTGCGCTGGAACTCTGGGGGTCACGATTATATGGGCGGTCAGACCGGCAGCCCTGCAAGTTGAGTCCGTATTCTTGTGTAAAAAGGACTCTCTGAAAAAAGTCAGAGAGCCATTTCC